>DUVO01000312.1 GCA_012841005.1 Bacillota bacterium
CTTGGATACTTCCAGGGGCGGAAGGTAACGAAAAACTCCTTCCAGTATCCTTTCCGGTATTTTGGCCGCCAGGGGAAACTTGCGGGCGATATCGGCAGTGTTTAAAGGATGAATTATAAAGGCAAACTTCTCCATGGTTTTCTCCTCCAAAGTTTTTATGTTTCCCTCTGCGTCAAGTCCTGGAGCCTTGGTTTAAAGCCGATGGCATCAAGGGCCTCTTCATACTCTTGGGGTGAAATTTCATCGGGGTGTTTCCCTATCACCGATACCAATACGCCCTCCATTACATTAGTACCAAAGGAACGCCCATTTAATTCCGGTGTTGTTGTTACTAAATAACCAACCCCCCGTTCCCGCATGGCCTCAACATCGGCAGTCGTCACAGTATTGGTAAGGATAATATTACCCGGCAGGGATACAGGTAAGTGTTTCCAGATAAAATGGAAATCACCGGCAATGACATCCGCCTCCCGGTAATACTTTTCGAACCGGGGTACGTTTTCCCCCTGCTTTTTCCCCGTTGGATACAGGTATTTGAAGGGGAGCTGGCAAAGAAGGGGGGCCAGCATGTAAGCAACCCGTTCCAGCTTTGGCAGGGATGTCAGGGGTACCGGCAGACCCAGGGCAAACATTAGATCGCCGAAGACAACCTGGGCCCCATGTTGAACAAGGGCCTGGGCCATCCCAAACCGGTCTGCCCCCGAGACCAGGAACACTTTTTTCCCCTCCCAAGCGATGAAACCCGACTCTGCCAGTTGAGAAACCACCTTTCTTTCCAGGGTATTCTTCAAACCTGTCCCATCGACAATAGGTGTAACCCTGGCAGCCCGGGCTATTTTTTTCGCATCCCGAAAGGTATAACGGCGCTGTCCCGCCGTGATGTAGAGGTCAATCCCCCCCATGCCAAAGGCATCAACCTTTCCGTCCAGTTCCCGGATCAATCCGATAGCTTTGACCATATCCCCATCGGTGCCAATTCTTTCGATGATAAACTTCTCACCTAATACCTCTGTCTCGACCCTATTATTCCGTTTTGAGGAACCGAGGCTAATACTGACCACTCGTTTCAACTCTTCACTTCCTTTCCCTTCAGGAGAAGCTCCTGATTATTCCCCTTAGTTCTTCCGCGTCAACATAAATATCTTCCCTCAATGGTGATGGTCCCAGTTCAATGCCAAAGACCCTCCTGTCCAGAAGAGCTTCCATGAGGCGAATGCGCATATCTGAACCGAGGAAAATAACCTTGGGATAAATTTTCACCCTGGCGATCAAATCCATTATTTCATTGAAGAGCTCCAGCCCGTTCTTATTTTCAATAAAACGCCACCGTTCTTCCTCGGTCAGGATAAATATAAAATCGATGCCTTCTTCCCTGGCCATTTTCTCCAGTTCTTCTTTGTTCTCCACCGGGAATCCAATTAGGGCGATCTGACCCCCTTTACGGATTTCTCCCAGGCTTTCCAACCGGGAGACGAAGGATCTTTCCGTCCCCAGGGTTTTGGCAACTTCTTGCTGGGATACCCCGGCACTGCGAAGTTCCAGAGCCCGATCCACCAGTTTGTGAACCCTCTCCCGGTCCAAGACCTTATCCCCTATCCGGAGGAGATCCATCGGCTTCCCCCCTCTATTTTATGTGCACAGTTTTGTGTACATTCTTCTGAGGCTATTTTACTAAACCCTGGTAAAAAAGGCAAGTAAAAACACCACTCTGGGGTGGTGTTGGTTGGTAAAAAGAGATTATTCCCTTGGGCCGGCAGGCGGGGTCTCTGCCGCCCCTACCTTCCCTTCCTTTTCCCCTTGGGCCGCCAGCTGCCTCCCCCTGGTCAAAAGATACTCCCGCCGGTTGCGCCTGGGGTCCTGCAGCACTTCTTCCCATAAAAGACGGCGAAGTTTCCCGATCAGGGGGCCCGGCGCAATCCCCAGATGGGCCATTAGCATCCTGCCGTCGAGGGCAAGCTGGTCCGGGGAAAGGGGGAAATCTTCTGCGGTCACCTGGCCCAGTGCCTCCAGGAACCTGTTTATACGGTGTTGGATACCGGATTCAAACCCTCCTGCCTCCTCCAGGGCTGCAGCCAGCTGGAGTAAATCGGGCAGGTGATCTCGACCCAATCTACAGAGGTAATGGCGGGCCGCCGCCAGGTCTGTCCCTTCCCGGGGGAGCCGGGCGAGGCTGGTTACAAGATGGCCAACACGCCTGCTGAGCTCTTTGGGATATTTAAGGGACAGGAGCTGGAAAGCGGGATCGGTTATCCCACTTAGAAGCCCGGCCAGACGCAGGTGCAAAAGGGGGGAAACCAGGGTACAGGTCTTCAGACTCACAGGCAGCGGATGTCTGGTCTGTTTATAAAGGGCCGGGAAAATAACCAGCAAAAGCCCGCTTTTCTCCAGCCTGTTAAGGGACGGTTGAAGCGGCTCCTGCAGGAGGATCTTGTCCAATTCCTGCTGGATCCGTTCGGGTGCTATAAATTGTAAACGACGGGAAAGACGACAGAGAGCCGTCCAGGTACCCGGCTCAATTGCCCCTCCTATCTGCCCGGCGAAGCGGATAGCCCTGAGCAGGCGCAGGGCATCTTCCCGAAAACGCACACAAGGGTCCCCCACCGCCCGGACAAGCCCTGCCCTGAGATCCGCAATGCCGCCTGTAGGATCCAACAGCCTGTCCTCAACAGGGTCATAGGCCAGGGCATTGATGGTGAAATCCCGCCGCAGCAGGTCGGCCTCCACGTCGGTACCGAAGGTCACAGTGCTGGGATGGCGCCCATCCCGGTATACACCATCCCGGCGGAAGGTGGTGACCTCTATCCCTTC
>DUVO01000178.1 GCA_012841005.1 Bacillota bacterium
AAAGGCCGAGGGGAGCCTCCGGGATGCATTGAGCCTTTTGGACCAGTGTATTTCCCTGGGCACAGACAAGATTGACCACGATGAAGTCCTGGCCGTTTTGGGGGCTGCGGCCGGCGAAGAACTCCAGGCAATGGTGGACTGCCTGGTGGAGAGGGATGTAACGGCCCTTTTGCAGGCCATCAACCGGCTTCTCGATTTTGGCCGGGATCCCCGCCAGCTGATAAGGGATCTGATTGGATACTTCCGGAATCTGCTGCTCTTCAAGACCGGGGCCGGGCAGGATGGTCTGGTAGAGGCAACAGCCGAGGAGAAGCAGGTATTGTCCCGCCAGGCAGCAGGTTTTTCCCTGCAACAGCTCATGTCGGGGATTGAACTTTTGGCGGCAACGGAAGGTGAGGTCCGCTGGGACTCCCAACCCCGGGTCTGCCTGGAGGTAATGGCCATCAAACTGCTCCAGGAATTGGCGGGGCCAGAAAGAAAAAGGCAGGAAGCGCTTGCTCCCCAGGAACCGCTCCCCGGGGAAGCCCCTTCTGGTCTGGGTCACAAAGCCGGGAAACCGGAAGGACCCGCCCCCAAAAAGGAGGAAGCACCGGTCGTCGGGGCGCCCCCCGGTAAAGGGGAAGGGGACAGGGCGGTAAAGAAACCGCCGGCGGCTCAAAAACCTACCCCCACCGGAGCGGAGCTTTCCCTAACAGCGGTACAAAAAAAGTGGCCGGAAGTGCTGGAGGAGTTGAAAAAAAGCCTCGACGTACCCGGGATAACCATCATCCAGGCAGGTGAACCGGTAGAGGTGAAGGAAAACAGGTTAACCCTGGCCTTTTCCCACCAGATGCCCAAGGAGAAGGTGACCGAAAGGTATAAGAACCAGATTAAGGCGGCAATGAAGGAGATCTTTGGCCGGGAACTGCACCTTCGCTGTGTATTGGTTCAGGAAGAGAATAAAAGCGGGGCGGAAACAGGTAATGATCTGGTCCAGAGGACGATGGAATTTTTTGGCCCCGAGCTGGTGGAAGTGAAGGAAGAAAACCTGGAACTCTAGTATTAGGGAGGTAGATAAAAGTGGGTTTTGGCAATATGGGGAAAATGATGAAACAAATGCAAAAACTCCAGGCCAAGATGGCCCAGCTGCAGGAGGAATTAGCCCAGCGGACCGTTGAAGCTTCCGCCGGCGGCGGGGCGGTAACAGTCAAGGTCAATGGTGAGAACGAAGTGCTAGAGGTAAAGATTGATCCCGATGTCGTCGATCCGGAAGATGTGGAAATGCTGGAAGATCTGATCCTGGCTGCTACAAACGAAGCCTTGCGCCTGGCCCGGGAAATGGTGGCGGAAGAAATGGGCAAACTGACCGGAGGTTTGAACCTGCCCCCGGGCTTGATTTAGGTGTGGGCGGGGAGGAAGGAAGATGTATTACCCGGAGCCTGTGGGAAGATTGATCGGTGAGTTGACCAAACTGCCGGGCATTGGCCCCCGATCGGCCCAGCGCCTGGCCTTTTATATTTTGGAGCAGCCGGTGACGGCCATTGAGCAGCTGGCCCGCTCAATTGTCGAAGCCAGGCAAAAAACCAGGTATTGTTCTACATGTTGGAATATAACGGCAGCGGACCCCTGCCCCATCTGCGCCTCCAGCTACCGGGATCACAGCACCGTTTGTGTCGTCCAGGACCCCCGGGATCTCATTGCCATGGAAAAAACCCGGGAGTACAAGGGTGTCTACCATGTCCTGGGCGGTGCCATCTCCCCCATGGACGGGATCGGGCCCGATGATATCAGACTCAAGGAACTGTTGGCCCGGCTGCAGCAGGGGGAGATCAAGGAGCTTATTTTAGCCACCGACCCCAATGTAGAAGGAGAAGCCACGGCCATGTACATAGCCAAGCTGGTGAAACCCCTGGGGATAAAGGTCACCCGTATCGCCCACGGCCTCCCCGTCGGGGGCGACTTAGACTATGTCGATGAAGTGACGCTGATTAAGGCTTTAGAGGGGCGAAGGGAAATGTGAGGATCGGGGCTGAAAATGTCTTAATCAAATAAACTCTTTCCCTTGCAAAAACCTTTTCCCCTTCAAAAAAAGGTTTTCTCTGGTGTTAGGGTGGAGGGGAAAAAAGGGTTAAGTTTTCAGTACCAACCACCATTACAATCCCATAAATAATGACAGCAACAGTTATTAACATTGCAAAAGAAATTAGGGGTTCAGTTGCGTAATCAAGAGCATTTAGTCTACATGAACCCCTTTGCATTTCTAAACCTTGTATAATTCCTAATCCGTACAATTTGTAAGGATAAAACCAAGCTCCCCAAAATAATTGCCAACCTACACCCAAAAACGACTTCTTCATTAAAACCCTCCTTTACATATTTCAGTTTAATTTTTATTGAATTGCATAAGATAAAGTACAAGATGAGCTGCACAAAAAGGGAAAAAGGCAGATAGGAAGAAGTATTAATATTATAAAAATTGGGACTGATGATGTCAACCCGAAACAGCTCTGGC
>DUVO01000119.1 GCA_012841005.1 Bacillota bacterium
ACAAGACCTCCTTTAATTTGGTTTCCCCTTTCCCCGACCGCAAAACCAACACTAAACCCTGCCCAGGCTCCACCCCCCTTATTGCCGTAGTTCCTCCCTATTTCCCCTGGTATGATTTGGGAAACCCCAAATACCCAGAGCGCTAATGCTGTCCAATTCCAACACCAGCTCTAGCCCCTGCACCCATCTACCCCGCATAAAGAAATCCTACCAAAGGCACATACAAGGAACCAAGGAACTGGACCTGTTCCCTCCATTGTGCCCTCGATAGGACTCTCTCCCCATCTCCATCCTATACAAGGATATTGTATTTTTCCCAGTTTTACTCTTACTGCCAGAGTGTCTGTTCACTGAGGGAAACGGCCACTGCCCCCGCCGCCAGAATAGCCTCGATCTCTTCCCGGGAGCGGATCAGGCCCCCCGCAATAACAGGCTGGCTTAGTTCCCTGGTCAGCCGGCTCAAGACCCGGGGCATAATCCCGGGAAGACATTCCAGGGCATCGGGTCCAGTTTCCTTGACATTAGCAATCCCCGTCCTGAGGGAAAGGGAATCAAGAACAAAAATCCGCTGGATTGTAAACAGGTCATAGCCCTTGGCAAACCTGATCAGGTGACTCCGGGTGGTAATGATTCCTTCCGGTTTAACCTCCTGGGCTAAAAACTTGATTGCCGCCTTATCCCGTCCTAACCCCTCCGCCAGGTCAATGTGCAAGAAAATCGATTTCCCTGCCCCATGGGCTGCCGTAACGGCCTCACCCAGGGAACATATCTCCCCACAAAGGAGAAATATGGCACTGGCCCTCGATTTGAGGGCTACAGGAAGGGAAGACATATCTCTAACTGCTGCTATGATGGGATTTTCTTTTATAGTTTCCTGTAGTTTAAACACCCTTTTCGCTCCTTACCATTACCCACTGTTACACCCGCTCACCGATCTTATATTCCTTCCCTGACAGCAGCCGTTTGATATTATCCCGGTGCCTGTATATAATATGTCCCCCGGCTACAAACCCAAAGAGATAAAATTCTGCAGGCAGCTTTAGAACATAAACCAGTAAGGGAGCACAGGCTGCTGCCGTCATGGAACTTAAGGACACATACCTGGTCAGGAAAACTACCGCCAACCAGATTGCCACCAGGATTCCTCCCATAGGGGGGGACAAAAACAAGACAGCGCCAAAGGAGGTGGCCACGCCTTTCCCGCCTTTAAAACCTAAATAGAGGGGATAAGTCTGTCCAAAAATAGCCGCCAGGGCGCCCACAACCATACCAAGGTTAGTACCACTGAACAAAAGTCCCAGATAGCCGCCCAGCATACCCTTGGCAGCATCACCCACCAATGTCAGCACCGCCGCCCCTGTACCCAGTACCCGCAGGGCATTGGTGGTACCGATATTACCACTGCCATATTTTCGCAAATCCCTTCCCCATAGTTTACCGATCAGCAAGCCCACCGGTACTGATCCGAGTAAATAGGATAATATAACGGCCAATACCAGTCCGCCCATCTCCAACTCCTCCTCAGGCGAGCCAGGTATAGTTCCAATTGAGTATAAATTCTGTCTCAATGGGTAAAATCCTCTTTTTTTTTCTGGTTGCCTCGCCACATTTTTTTCCTTTCTATTAAGATGCCACTGTTACTATTTTCTATGCTTGCCAGTAGATATTATATTCCCCAAATACTGTCATTAGCCAAAAAATTTTTCCCCTTCCGTTAAGGTAGATATTCACCACAGGCCGGTAGAAATCCTTCTCTAAATGGCCAAAGGTAATGTTAACTTTTTCACAACCCTTCAGCTCTAAGCCCGCCTTTTTCCCAGTTCTGGCAAAGAATATACCATCGGCTCCGGACAGGGCAGGAAAATAGAAGGAAAAGGACAGCCTTCCTGTCGAAGTACTGTCCTCTATAACACCCACCCTACTGGTAAGAAAGCCGCAACCTCTGGAAAAATGTTTCTAGCCGCCGGAAAAGACCGTGGGCAATGCCGGCGTAAAGGGGAACCTCAATGGCAACGGTAAAAAAACGGGGGACCAGTATTACCCGGTATGGCAGCCCGAAAATTGTATGGAGAAAATACGGTACCAACAGGAGGGAGGTAATAACCTGCCCGCCAAGGATGGCCAGCATTAACAGGAGAAACCCCGGCTTTTCCGGGCGCCGGGCAATCCTTACTATGAGGGCCGGCAGGATACCGGTGAGGGCGGCCGTGAGGGTGAAATGGGGCATATAGGGACCACCCAGGGGATTGCTGATATATCCGATAATATCAGTCAAGGCACCGACCATGCCGCCGGCAGCGGGGCCAAAAAGGAGACCGGCGAAAATAATAGGAAACCCCCCAAAACCGACCCGGATCCCCTCCACCCCCATTACTGCAATCCGTATGCTGGCAAAACGGGTAAGAACCACCCCCAGGGCGATGAGGAAAGCAAGATACACCATCCCCCTGGTAGTCAGACGCAATTTGCGCCACCTCCTTTCCCTTTGGGTTGGCAGTAACCACACCAAAGGGAAAGATGGGTTCCCCCCTGATGTGGCAGCAGACGCGGTACAAGCACCGCAGGCCGGTATATTGGCCCTTCGTCCAAAGGCAACGTCCCATCCTTTGGCACTTAACGCGCAGCACCTACTCTGCCGTTGTTAGTATATTCAATACAGACCCGGGGAATCCTTCCTCACCGCAGCAAGAACAAAGATAAAGACCGGGAGGTTGCCCCCGGTCTCGGAACAGGGTATTATTCTTGCTTTCCTCCGCCCCAATATTTACTCTGTACCGCCACAATTTTATCATAGAGACCCGATTCTGCCAGGGTATGGAAGGTCTCCTCAAACACAGCGAAGAGATCATTGTAAAG
>DUVO01000164.1 GCA_012841005.1 Bacillota bacterium
ACAAAAATGTCACAGACCGGGATATTGAAGAAGCTGTGACCGGGGCCGTGGCAGGAGGCTGGCAAGCCTTCAAGCTCTATTTTATGATCGGTCTTCCCACAGAAGAGGATGAAGATCTTCTGGGGATTGCCCGGATTGCCGGGAGGGTGGCCGAAACCCGGGGTCCGGAGGGGGGCCGGGGAGTGCGGCGAGTTACCGTGAGTGTCTCCAACTTTGTCCCCAAGCCCCATACGCCTTTCCAGTGGGAACCCCAGGTAGAGGAGGGGGAACTGGTGCGGCGGCAGCAGTTAATCCGCCGGGCTCTAAAGGATAGACGAATTATATTGAACACCCATGATACCAAAGCAAGCTTCCTGGAGGCCGTCTTTGCCCGGGGTGACCGTCGTCTGGGGGAGGTATTGCTTTCTGCCCAGCGTATGGGATGCCGGTTTGACGGCTGGACCGAGCATTTTAACTACGGGAAATGGGAGGAAGCCTTTGCTGCCTGCGGAATTGACCCTGCTTTTTATGCCCGGCGCCGGCGTCCCTTAACCGAAGTGTTGCCCTGGGACCACTTGAGCCCCGGAATAGCCAAGGATTTTCTCTGGCAGGAATACCAGCGGGCCCTGCGGGGAGAGGCCACTGTTGACTGCAGTATGGTCAGCTGCAGCCAATGCGGGGTATGCCCGACATTGGAATTACCCATTCGTCTCCGGGGAGGTGATGAAGATGCCCCAGAAGCTGTGGGCCAGATTGATTAAGGGGCCTGAGGTTCGTTTTATTTCCCATTTGGATCTACTGGGAACTGTAGAGAAGGCCCTGCGGCGGGCCCAGGTGCCCATTGCCTTTAGCCAGGGGTATAATCCCCAGCCCAAGATCGCCTTTGCCGCCGCCCTCCCTGTAGGTATGACCAGCTCCGGGGAATATGCGGAATTCATACTGGGGGAACCCTGGCCCCTGGAGTATTTCCGGGAACAGGTAAACCGGCAGCTGCTCCCTGGACTTGAGCTGGAAGCAGTAAGGGAGGTCCCGGGGGGATACCCTGCCTTAATGGCGATTGTAGATTTGGCCCGCTATCAAATGGGGCTCAAATTACCGGCGGGAATAAAGAAAGAGCATTTTTCCCTTGCCTGGGAAGGGTTTCTGAGCCGGGAGGAGGTAAAAATAACCCGGCAGACCCGCAAGGGGGTGCGAAATTTTAATCTCATTCCCTATGTATACGGCTACCAGATCCATTGCGACAGCACAGATCTCATTACCGTAACTATTGATCTTAAACTGGGACCCCGGGGAAGTGTGCGGCCTGGCGAGGTAGTTGAGACCTTCTGGACCGTCAGCGGTTGGGAGGGGAGGGTGGTTTTCCTGCACCGGGAGGGCTTATATATAGTCCGGGATGACGGGATATATTCGCCCCTTACAATAGAATTCCAACACCCGGGGTAGCATGAAGTTCGGGAAAGGGAATTGTAGGGGAAGGAAAGGAGGTGAATAGTTGAAAAAAGAGATTGTGATCCATGTTTGCGAGGAAGAGACATGGGTAGCCCTGTTGGAAGATGGTACTCTGGTGGAGATCTATTTGGAACGGGCCTTAAGCCGGCGGGTTGTCGGCAATATTTACCGGGGGCGGGTAGAAAATGTTCTCCCCGGCATGCAGGCGGCCTTTGTCGACATCGGCCTGGAACGAAACGCCTTTTTGTATGTAGATGATGCTCGTCCTCCGGGACGCAATGGAGAACGTTCCCGGGGCGGGACAAAGCCTACGATTGAACAGTTATTGCAGCCGGGCCAGGAAATTATTGTCCAAATTATGAAGGAACCTATTGGCAGTAAAGGAGCCCGGGTTACAACCCATCTTACCCTTCCCGGGCGGAGTCTCGTTTTGCTGCCAGATGTGGATTATGTGGGTGTTTCCCGGCGGATAGAAGATGAAAGGGAACGGGAACGGTTGCGGGAATTGGCTGAGAGCATCAGACCCAAGGGCATGGGTTTAATCGTCCGCACGGTGGCAGAAGGCAAAGAAGGAATCGAGCAATTACAGCAGGATATGATTTTTCTGGAGCGGCTGTGGGCAAAGGTAAAGCAGCGGATGCGTAAAGGCCCGACGCCAGCCCTTATCTATAAAGATTTGGATTTGGTTTACCGCATCATGCGGGACCTCTACACCGATGATATCCAGCGGGTTACGGTGGATAACCAGGAGGTATTGGAGAAGATTTTCGACCTCCTGGAACTCTACGCGCCCCATCTAAAGGAACGGGTATTCTTTTTCCCGCCGGAAAGGGATATTCTGCTAACCTATGGCTTGGAGGCAGAGGTGGAAAAGGCCATCAAGAGAAGGGTCTGGTTAAAATCGGGGGGCTACCTGGTCATCGATCAAACCGAGGCCCTTACGGCCATTGATGTCAATACGGGTAAATTTGTGGGTACCACCAACCTGGCCGATACAGTCCTGAAAACTAATCTGGAGGCGGCCAGGGAAATAGCTCGGCAACTGCGTCTGCGCAACGTAGGTGGTATAATAATTATCGATTTTATCGATATGAACACTGAAGAAGACCAGGCAGCGGTTCTATCCGTTTTGGAGGAAGAATTACAGAAGGACAAGGTAAAGGCCCATGTTCTGGGTTTAACCCAGTTGGGTTTGGTAGAAATGACGAGAAAAAAAGTACGCCAATCCCTTAACAATATTATTACGAAACAGTGCCCTTATTGCGAAGGCAAGGGCAAGGTGCTGACGGAAGAGACTGTTGCCCTGATGGTGAAACGTCGCATTGAAAGGCTCCTCCGGGAACGGAAAATTCCCGCCCTGCTGGTGGAGTTGCATCCAGGGGTAGCAGCCCTGATGATTGGTACCGGGGGCAGTAATTTGGAGGAATTGGAACGGCATTTTGGGATTCCCATTTATATCAAGGGTATGGAGAATTTACATATTGATGATATTACTTTAAAGGTCTTCGAATCGGAAGAAGAATTGGCCAGATACTGCCGGCCGGTGGCAGAAGGAGACCGGATTACCCTCCGGGTGGAAGAGCACCACATTTCTAATCCCCATGATGGCATAAGCCGCCTCCACGGGTATGTCATTAATATAGAAGGTGCCGGCGAGTATGTGGGACAGTGGTTGGATGTGGAGATAACCAAGGTTTACAGGACTTACGCCAGGGCAAGTATATTATCCTGCGTAAAGGAAGTGCCCACGGTTTAAATATGCTGGAAAAGGAGAAGGGGTCTTGTAGCCCCTGGTCGGTTAAAAATTTTCTCAGGGGTACACTTGTTGTACCCTTTCCTCGTCCTTTAAGGGCCAGGGACCGGATGGGAAAATATATCATGCTGTAAAGAAGGAAAAATATCTTTGTTTGTAGAAAGAAAAAAATAAGGATTTTAAGACCCTGGGATTGATTGAGACAGAAGGACTTGTTTGTGCGGTGGAAGTGGCCGATGCGGCCTTAAAGGCGGCCAATGTTGAATTACTGGGTTATGAACTGACCAGAGGTCTTGGTATGGTTACGGTGAAACATATGAAACCGGCCGATGCCGATTACTTTGGTGTCAAAGATGGCCAGATGATAAAGGCAAGGGCAGCGGGACCACGGGGTTTGGTGCTGGATCAGGTGCTGGTTCGCATCGCGGACGCAAACGATCTGGAATCGCATATTGATACCGATGAGGGTAATGCAGCCGGACTGAAAACGGGCGATAGGGTGGAAATTCTCTGTTGACGACAGGTTTTGGCGTTGGCGGGATGTTCTTTATACAACATGGAGACAGGGAAGGGTGATGGTTTGTGGAAGAAGCCCTTCTGATTGAGCGGGTTGCCGCTGAAGTATGGAAAAGGTTACAGGAAGGGCAGCGAAAAGCCCTTGCCTTGTTTACCGGTGGGACAATGGGTGCCCGGGAGGGACTTTTGGCTCTGGAAAAACTGAAGGAGCAGGGTTGGTACCTTACGGTAGTAATGACCCCGGGGGCGGAACGTGCCCTTGGCACCGGAAGGATTGCCGGGTTTCTGGCGGGAGTGCCCATTTTGACAGAAGAAAAGGGATGGCCGCCGGGTCCCCTGCTAAAAGAACATAACCTGATCCTGGTACCTGTTCTTACAGTGAACTCTGCGGCAAAGGTGGCGGCCGGAATAGCCGATAACCTGTTACGACCTTGATCTTGGAAGGCCTGCTTATGGGTAAACCGGTACTTGCCGCCAAAGACGCCTGCGATATAGATAATCCGGTCCGCTCGCGACTGGGGATGAACCGGGGGATGCCGGCCTTGCGGGAACAGCTTGGTAATAACCTGAAGAAGGTAGCTGCCTATGGTATACAATTGGTGCCGGCAAGGGGACTGGCCTCTGCTGCGGAGGAACTGGTCCAATCCCTGGGCAGGTTCCGGAGGCAGGGGGAGAAACCACGGGGAACGGTATTTACAGGTAAAGTTCTCTGCCGCAGTCAGGTGGCTTCCTGGCAGGGGAGGGAAATTACCGTTGCCAGGGGGACAGTGATAACACCCCTGGCCAGGGACCTGGCCCTAGAAAAGGGTTTGCAAATCAGGATCGAGTAAACAAAGCGGGGGCGAAGGGGTGAAAAAATGATAATAGGAAAGGTTATCGGCAATGTGGTGGCAACAAAAAAAGATGAGCGTTTGGTGGGGCACAAGTTATTAATAATCCAGCCTTTAGATCTCGATAATTCCCTTATGGACAAAGCCCCCAGAGTGGCGGTAGATATTGTCGGTGCCGGTATGGGAGAAACAGTCTTGGTGGCTGAAGGAAGTTCGGCACGCCTCGCCCTGGACATTTCCGACATTCCCATTGATGCTGCAGTGGTCGGCATTGTCGATACCATGGAGGTAAAGGGACAATGAAGATTTATACCAGACAGGGTGACGATGGATTGGCGGGCCTTTTGGGCGGACAAAGGGTGCCCAAGGATTGTCTGCGTGTCGAGGCCTACGGTACGGTGGATGAATCTTCATCCTGGTTGGGTTTGGCCCAGGCCGGGCTCCAGGACCCGGATAATAAGGCGATTCTCAGGGACGTGCAACAAAAGTTGCAGTTTTTGGCAGCGGAACTTGCCTGTCCCGAAGGAGAGGCAAGTCGCCTGAAACAGCATCTGACTGCAAGGGATATAGGGGAGCTGGAAAGGACTATTGATGTTATTGCGGCGGAAATTGGACCGCAGAAGGGGTTTGTTTTGCCGGGCGGTACCCTTGGTGCCGGCTACCTGGATGTGGCCCGGACGGTAGTGCGCCGGGCAGAGCGGGTAACCGTTGCCCTGGCCCATCAGGAAAAAGTCCGAAAGGAAATCATAGTGTACCTGAACCGGCTGTCGGAAAAAAGCCATTGGCGCCGGTGCGGGAAATCCGCCGGTGGTGGTAGATGAAACGGCCGATATTGAGAAGGCAGGTCACGATATTATCGCGGGCAGCACCTTCGACAACAATATTCCCTGTATTGCCGAAAAGGAAATTATAGCTGTGGATAATATTGCCGATTACCTCCTTTTTAACTTACTGAAAAATGGTGGCTATCATGTGAAAAGGCGAGAGGATATAGATAATCTGACCGATAAGGTCCTGGATAAAAATGGCAGGCCAAAACGGGAATTCATTGGCCGGGATGCTTCTGTCATAGCCAGGGCAGCCCTGGGGCTAGAACTGCCGCCGACTAAGCGTTGCCTGATTACTGAAGTGGAAAGGGAACACCCCTTTGTCCGGGAAGAATTGATGATGCCTGTACTTCCCCTGGTCAGGGTTAAAAACATTGGTGAAGCCATCGAAGTGGCCGTGGCAGTGGAACAGGGGGAATAGGCACACGGCTATTATCCATTCCAAAAATGTGGACAATATGACCCGTATGGCCCGGGCGATCCAGACTACCATTTTCGTCAAGAATGGTCCTTCCTACGCTGGTATTGGTGTCGGCGGGGAAGGTTTTACCACCTTCACTATTGCCGGTCCTACCGGCGAAGGTTTGACCTCTGCCCGGACCTTTACCCGTCGCCGCCGTTGTGGACTCATTGATGCTCTATGTATCCGGTAGGATGGGGGGCTTACAGGTGAAAAACGAAGTGGCCGAACTGGCATACTGGGCTGGTGTAGTTGGTGCAGGTGGTGCTCTGGTTTTCCTACCCATGTAAAGCTGGATGTTGAGGTAGATATGGTGGTTGTTAACGGTGCTGAATGTGAGCCCTTGTTAAGTGTCGATTACCATCTGATGGTGAATTATCCTTCTCAACTGGCGGCTATGTTGGAGAAGGTCCGCTGTGCTGTTCAGGCAGTCAAGGCGGTCTTTGCTGTCCCTGGGCATATTCGAAACCATTGACGCCGCCTCCGGCATTATTGCCGGTGATACTGCGGCCAAAGCGGCTAATGTTAACCTTTTGGAAATACGTCTTGCCCGGGGTATGGGCGGAAAAACCTATGTATCCTTGTGCGGTGAACTGGCGTCCGTAGAAGCGGCGGTAAGAAGCGTAGAAGCAAAACTCAAAAATGAAGGAGTTTTGGTGGCCACGGCAATAATCCCCTCACCACACCGCCAGCTAACCTTTTAACGAAGGATGGGAAAAGAAGAATGGTAAAGACGCGCTTTATTCGTGCTCCACGGCCGGGGACCCTGGCCATGCTTTACAGGCGTATCCCGCGGGATATGCGCAGGGAAATAGAGGGGAAAAGTTTTGATGCGGTTGGACTGGTTCAGTCTGATCTGCCGGGTCTTTTCTATTTTGCTGATGTGGCTCAGAAGGCGGCCGCTGTTATTGCGGTAGAACTGCTTGGCACTTGCCCCCAGCATGTCAGTACCATCGCCTTTTTTGGCACTACTTCAGCAGTGACGGCTGCCCTTGCGGCTGTTGCCAAGGTTAGAGAGAAGGAATAAGATAACCGGCCGCATTTTCCGTGAGTGTAAGTAGGGATAGTAATTTGCCAGTACGGCTTGATCGCAAGTATTTCCCTTTATCCCTACTTACTTACCATTTTTTCAGTATGCAAATAGCTTTGGTTGACATGGTTTTATCTCTGTGCTACAATACCTCTGTCGAGCTGTGTTTGCAGCTTCGCTCCAACCGCACGGAGCAGGTTTAAAATGTCCACGGGCATACCTGTGCCGGCGAGTCTGATGCGAGGAGGTGTGGAAGGTCATGTATGCGATTATTGAAACGGGCGGCAAGCAGTACAAGGTTCAGCCGGGGGATGTGGTCTTTGTTGAAAAGCTACCGGGTGAAGTTGGCGAAAAGGTGGAATTTGACCAGGTTCTGGCCCTGAAAGATAACGATCAATTGCAGGTAGGTACGCCCTATATTGAGGGAGCCAGGGTTGTGGCCAAAGTCCTGGAGCAGGACAAGCACAAAAAGATTTTGGTGTTTAAGTACAAGGCCAAGTCCAATTACCGGCGCCGGTACGGGCATCGCCAGCCCTATACCAGGGTGTTGGTGGAAGAGATTATAGGGTAATGATCAGTATTTCTATAACCCGTGATCACCAGGGACGAATTGTAGCCTTTCGAGTAGAGGGCCACGCTGGGTATGGAACCTATGGGGAAGATATTGTCTGCGCGGCTGTGTCTGCCTTAACCCAGGCCGCCGTTATCGGTCTGGAGGAATATTTGGGGCTGCAGCCGGCTGTAGTTATTGAGCCGGGTTTATTGGAATGCCGGTTAAAGGAGAGACCGGCAGACCTGGTCGCCCAGACGGATGCCATTTTGGAGACAATGGTTTTGGGATTGGGCGGTGTGGCTGCTGAGTATCCAAATTGTATCTGCATTACCGAAGGGGAGGTGGATTAAATGCGCCCATTAGACATCCAGCTTTTTGCCCATAAAAAGGGTGTTGGTAGTTCCCGCAACGGCCGGGATAGCGAATCTAAACGGCTTGGGGTAAAGCGCCATGATGGTCAGTTCGTTACAGCCGGCAGTATTATTGTCCGCCAGCGGGGTACCAAGGTTTTTCCGGGAATCAATGTTGGCCATGGTAAGGATGACACCCTCTATGCCCTTGTGGATGGGATCGTAACCTTCGAGCGTAAAGGGAAGCAGAAAAAACAGGTAAGTGTGTATGCCCAAGGGGCAGTTTAGATTTTATAGATCGGAGTAAACCGCCAGCCAGAGGGATTGGCGGTTTTTTATATGTGTTATGGTAATTTCGTATTTATGCCACCTCCTATTATATAACCTAGTTTCTCGGAAACTCTAAAACCAATTGGGCTTAA
>DUVO01000152.1 GCA_012841005.1 Bacillota bacterium
CTGGATAGGTTGCATAATATTCTCCGTTGATAAAGGTCTGTAATCTGATTAGCCGGGCAAAAGCTCCCTTGGTCACCACTATTTCATTCAGGGCCAAGTAGCCATATACTTTATTACCATTTCTTAAGACACTACTCTCCAGCATCAACCGGTCATCAAGGCAGTAATCACCTGCAAGTACCTGGGTCAAGGCGAAAGTTATATTGGCCGGTTCAGCCGTGGTAAGAAAACCCAGATGCCCCATATTGACCCCCATGATGGGAACTCCCGCCGGGGAAAGATAACGGGCTGCCGCTAAAAGGGTACCGTCCCCGCCCAAAACTATAGCCAGGTCGATATGCCGGGCAAAATCATCCCAATCTAGGCCCTGCCCCGGCAGCCCCAGGTCCCTGGTCTGCCTTTGGAGCAAGTAAACCTCCTTCCCCTGATGTTGCAGCCAGGTGATTAGCTCCCGTGCTACCTTTTCCGCAGCTTCTTTTTTTCGATTGATGTATAGTCCAATACGCTGCATAGGCTACCTCCTTTAATAACTCCATGTCTGCCACCAGGCTACACATTTTTCAGCATAGATAGCCATGCCCGTTCCCGGCACCCTTTAATAATATTCCCGCTTATGTCCCTATTCCCTTCCAAAAAAGCAGCCTATCCACCTGGTAAAAGTGAAAGGGAAAAAGTGTCAGTGAACCTCCTGCCAGGCAGCAGATACTGTTTTTCTGCTCATTTCCTCCAGGGGAAGCTCCTCCTCTTCCCCTTTAAGCAAGTAAAGAAGATATTCCTTGTTCCCCTGGGCTCCGCTGATGGGCGAAAAGGTAAGCCCCGCAATCCCAAATCCCAAGCGCCGGGCTGACTGGGTGACCTTTGTCAAAACCTCCTCCTGGACGGCAGGGTCCCGGACTACTCCCTTTTTTCCAACCTTTTCGGGACCTGCTTCAAACTGGGGTTTTACCAGGGCCACAACTTCACCCCGGGGAATCAAGAACTCCCCAACCTTTGGCAATACCTTTTCCAGGGAGATGAAGGAAACATCTATACAGGCAAAATCCACCAACTCCGGGATGGTTTCCTTTTGTAAGTAACGAATATTGGTTCGTTCCAATACTATAACCCGTGGATCTTGTCGTAAGCACCAGGCCAGCTGGCTCCAACCCACATCGACGGCATAAACCTTCCTGGCACCATGTTGTAAGGCACAATCGGTAAAACCGCCCGTTGATGCTCCCACATCCATGACAATCTTCCCGGCTAAAACAATGGCAAAGGTTTTAAGAGCCTTCTCCAGTTTCAAACCTCCCCTGCTCACATAGGGATGCTCCTGACCTAAAATCCGAATAGTAACTCCCTGCTCAACACGGGTACCGGCCTTTTCAATTTTTTCTCCATTAACCAACACCAGGCCGGCCATTATTGCTGCCTGAGCCCTCTGGCGACTGGGGAAAAAACCTTTTTTGACCAACAGTATATCCAGACGTTCCTTTCCCTCAGGCATGCCTTTTCCCCCGTTCCGGATATTGGCCCCTGGTTTGCGCATCTTCAGGCAGGTTAAGTACGCTTTTGATGGTTTGCCCTATGTCGGCGGCCGTGAGTTTATTCTTTGCCAATAGATATTCCCGGGTCCCATGTTCGATATAGCTATCTCCATAGCCCATTACTGCAACCCGGCAATCGGCAACACCTTGGCGGGCCAACAGTTCCAGAACGGCACTTCCAAAGCCACCCTGGCAGGCATGATCCTCTATGGTGACCAACTTCTTGGTCTTCCGGGCATACTCCAAAATGGTTTCTTCATCCAGGGGCTTTACAAAACGGGCGTTTACTACGGCGGCATCGATACCCTCCTGGGCTAAGTTTTCCGCCGCCGCCAGGGCCCTGGCAACCATGGGGCCCAGGGCTAAAAGGGTAATATCGGTACCCTGACGCACTACTTCCGCTTTGCCGATGGGTATAACAGCAGGATTCTCCCACAGTTTAACACCTTCCCCACTCCCACGGGGATAACGCAGGGCAATAGGGCCCGGATGGTCAAGGGCTGTGACTAACATTTGTTGCAATTCGGCTTCATCTTTGGGGGCCATCAGTGTTATCCCTGGAATATGACGCAAATATGCCAGATCAAAGACACCGTGGTGGGTCGGTCCGTCTTCACCGACTACCCCGCCCCGGTCAATGGCAAAAACCACCGGTAAATTGGCGAGGCAAATATCATGCACAATTTGATCATAGGCTCGTTGGAGGAATGTGGAATAAATAGCTACTACAGGTTTGAAACCTCCCGTTGCCAGTCCGGCTGCGAGGGTAACCGCATGTTGTTCCGCTATACCCACATCATAGCACCGGCTGGGAAACCGGTGGGCCAACTTGTCGAGACCGGTTCCACTGGGCATTGCCGCTGTGATACCAACTATTTTATGGTCCCTTTCGGCAAGTTTCACTAAAGTCTGGGCAAAGACCTCTGTATAAGAGGGAGGTCCTTTTTTCTTTTTTGCCTTCCCTGTCACAGGATCAAAGGGCCCGACACCGTGAAAACGGTCTGGTTCCGCTTCCGCCGGCCAGTATCCTTTCCCCTTGGTAGTAATCACATGCAGGAGTACAGGTCCCTTAACCTTTTGGGCACTGGTAAGAACTTGCTTCAGTAAGGGTAAATTATGCCCGTCAATAGGGCCTAAATATGTAAAACCGAGTTCTTCAAAGAGTACGCCCGCCACCAGCAAATACTTAAGACTGTCTTTCAATCTTTCAACCGATTTTACTACCTGCCCCCCAATGGCGGGGATTTTGCGCAAAACATACTCAACATCGGCCTTCAGTCTCCCATAGGCCGGATCGGTGCGAAGCCTGCTCAAATAAGAAGACAGGGCACCGACATTGGGAGAGATGGACATTTCGTTGTCATTTAAAACCACCAGCAGGTTGGTTCCCACATGGCCGGCATGATTAAGGCCCTCCCAGGCCAACCCCCCCGTTAAGGCTCCATCCCCGATAACAGCACAGACGGTATAATCCTCCCCGCGCAGATCCCGGGCCAGGGCCAGACCCAGGGCAGCGGAAATGGAAGTACTGGTATGTCCGGTTCCTATCACATCATGGGGGCTTTCTCCCGGCTTAGGAAAACCACTTAGGCCTCCCCCGGTACGTATCGTATGAAATTGCCCTTCCCGCCCGGTAAGGAGCTTGTGTACATAGCACTGGTGACCGACATCCCAAATAATCTTGTCCCGGGGGCTATGGAGGACGCTATGGAGGGCCAGGGTCAATTCCACCACCCCAAGATTGGGAGCCAAATGCCCGCCATTTCGGGAAACAACATCAATAATTCTTTTCCGGATCTCTGCCGCCAGTTCCACGAGTTCTGCATCATTTAGGGATTGCAGGTCTTCCGGTGTCTTAATTCTTTCCAATCGATTTCCCAATCCCTTCTCACCTCCTTCGCATTTTCCCCTTCTCGGCCAAGAGCCTTAAACCGAGATGTTCTTCCGCCCAGGCCAAAAAAATACCGACCTTAAAGGTTATTTCCCGGCACCGGTACAAAGCCAGGAACTTTCCGGCTGCTTTACCCCCTACGGTAAGGGCGGCCACCAAACCGATCAGCAACAATGAGGCCAGTGACTGGTCAGTTACCAGGCCCCTTGCCAACAAATTAAAAACAATACTGGCAGCAGCCGCACCACTTACCGTACCGCAAATATCTCCAACCAGGTCATTGCAAAAGCTGCTCACCCGATCGGCATGGCGTACAAGGCGAATAGCCTGGACAGCGCCGTATACCTTTTTTGCTGCCATGGCATGAAAGGATGCTTCTTCCGTAGCGGTAACAGCAACACCAATTATATCAAAGAGAATTCCTGCACTAATAATGAGTAACAAGATCAGAACAGCCATAAAAAGGCCAAGGAAATTGAGAACGGAATCGGCGGTTAATGTCAATAATATCGTCAGGAGAAAGGTCAGTACACTCACACGTAAACCGCGGGCCAAAGGCCCCTTTTCCCTATTTTGTTTATTATTTCCTTTATGAGGCAAGAACTCTTCCACCCACCTAAGAAATAATTATCCTCGGGAACAATAAAAAGGGAAAGCCTTCCTCCTCGAGGTCTCTCCCTTTCCTGTACTATGTAGAGGAGGACAAGTGGTAGCACGCCGGGTAAACATTGTGGCTTAAGGTCTA
>DUVO01000196.1 GCA_012841005.1 Bacillota bacterium
CTGCGAACCGCAATGGTAATGTCTACCAGTAAATAGGAACCCATAGAACGGAGCCATACCTTCTGTACCTCTTCCACCCCTTTAACTCCCGCAGCCAGTTCCCCCAGTTGAACCAGCACAGCTTGCTCTGGGACCCGATCCATCAACTGGGCGAGGCCGTCCCGGCCTATACCGGCTCCTATCCTTACCACTGCCAGGGATACCACTGCTGCGGCCAGGGGGTCCATAATGGGATAACCGATCCTCGCTCCCCCGATCCCGATCAAAGCCGCGATGGAAGTTAAGGCATCGGAACGATGCTCCCAGGCACTGGCAATAAGGGCTGGGCTCGATAACTTCTTCCCCAGGCGTATTTTGTACTGGTACATTCCTTCCTTAATCACTATGGAAACAACAGCCATGTAAAGTGCTAAAATACCAGGTGCCGATAGACTCCCCAGAAATATTCCCCTGAGGGAACTCCAACCCACACCAATACCAGTAAAGATCAGGATCAAGCCCACCAGTGTCGTTGCCAGGGACTCGGCCTTGCCGTGGCCGTAGGGGTGACACTGGTCGGCTGGCTGATTGGCAAAACGAAAGGCAACCAGTACTATTAAGGACCCGGTGAGATCGGCCAGTGAGTGCAGGGCATCGGCCACCATTGCCGTACTGCCGGCTATTACACCGGCAGCACCCTTCACTGCCGCTAGACCAAGGTTCCCAATTATACCTATCCAGGCCCCCCGGGAACCTTCCCGGAGTCGCGTCCTGTTTTCTTCCATTACTCATCCTCCCCTATAAATAATTGTCCATTGTCAATTGTCAACTGTGAAAAAACCCGCGGGTCCTCCGAAGAGGTCCCACGGGTCTAACCCGCTGCTCCTATTGAGCCCGGCACCAGCCTTCCACCATTCTTCCCGGGGCTGAGTACCTGACCAAAATGACTTATCGATTAATAATATCTTAACATGCTTCCCTTTTTCTTTCCACCCTATTTGGTCTGTCCATAAGCTGCCAGGCGTTTTTCTTCCGCACAGTCACGCCAAAGGGCCCAGATATTGGGGGCAATAAAGACGGAGGAAAAGGTGCCGACAAGTACACCTAGGAAAAGGGCCAGGGCAAAGACCTTGGTGGTTTCACCGCCAAAAAAGAGGAGGGCGACAATACCAAATAGGGTAGTCACAGACGTGTTTATGGCCCGGAGAAGGACGTGATTGACACTCGCATCGACAATGGGAGCAACCAATCCCTTACGGTAACCCTTTAAATTCTCCCGGATCCGGTCAAAAAAAACGATGGTGTCATTCACAGAATAACCGACAATAGTCAGTATTGCGGCAATAAAGGTACTATCCACTTCTATCTGGAAGATAGAAAAAACCCCTATAACCACCAGAACATCGTAAAGAAGTGCCAGTACGGCGGCCACGGCAAATTTAAACTCAAAGCGTACGGTAATATAAGCAATCATCAAAAGGCCGGCTATGAATAAGGCCAGGAAGGCGGCATTCCTCAGTTCACTGCTGATAACTGCTCCAACCCTTTGCATCCGCATGATTTCATAATTGCCCAGTTTCTCTTCCAGGGCGGCCAGAACCTCCTGGCGCTGGTCATCTTCCAGGTTTTGGGTCCTTATGATAATATTACTACTTTCGCTTGACTGTATCGCGCTCTGCTCCAGGTCAAATTGGGCAAGGACATTCCTGACATTCTCAACCTCAACTGTTTCTTCAAACTGGAGCTGTAGCAGTAGCCCTCCCTTAAAATCAATCCCCAGATTGAGCCCCTGCACCATTAGGGAAATTAGGCCGGGAAGAATGAACAGAGCGGAAAGCAAAAACCAGAGTTTCCTTTTGCCTGTAACAGCGATTTTATATTTCATCTTTTCATCCTCCCCTAGAGGCCAAAATAGGCGCTGCTTTTGAAAATCTTACTTTCGATCAGGAAACTAAGCAGCAGTCTGGTAATAATAATGGCGGTAATCATACTGCAGATGATACCGATACTCAAGGTTACGGCAAACCCCTGGATTGGACCTGTACCCAAATAGTAAAGGACACCTGCCGCTATCAATGTAGTTACATTGGCATCGATGATAGTCCGGAAGGCCCTCTGGAAACCAGAATCGACCGCAGCCTTGATTGTTTTCCCATTGCGCAGTTCTTCCTTTACCCGTTCATAAATAATCACATTGGCATCAACCGCCATGCCCAGGGAAAGGATCAAACCGGCTATCCCGGGAAGGGTCAGGGTAGCATTGAACAAGGCCAGGCTACAAGCAAAGAGTAGTACATATATACCCAGGGCAATATCTGCCACCAGTCCGGACACCCTGTAGACAATAACCATAAATAAAAGCACTGCAATGATACCGTAAATGAAGGCGGTTATACTCTTCTTGATTGAATCCTCGCCCAGGGTAGGGCCTATGGACCGGCTTTCCTCCACCTGGACCTTGACCGGCAGCGCTCCCGACCGCAGGCCTACGGCAATGCGCTGGGCTTCCTGGGCCGATGTGATCCCTGTAATCTGGGCCTTTCCGTCGGAAATCACCTCTTGCACTATGGGGGCACTAAGGATACTCTCATCAAGAACAATGATAATTGGACGCCCTAAGTTTTCCTCCGTTGCCGCAGCAAACTTTTTTGCCCCTTCAGCACTAAACTCGAGGGCCACCGTGGGCTTGTTTTCCTGATCATAGACAAAGTTGGCATCTTTCAGATCCCGGCCTGTGAGAATAACATTACCCTCTTCATCCCAAAACTCCAGGTGGGCCGTCATCGAAAGGACCCGGATGGCCTCTTCCGGATCGTCATGGCCCGGTAATTCCACAATAATCCGCCTTTCCCCCTGGCGCTGGATTATCGGTTCTGTAAGGCCAAAACCGTCAACCCGCTGCCAGAGGATATTCATTACCCCCAGGGCCGCCTGTTCATCCACCGGCGCCTCCGGTGTATCCACCAGTTCCAGGACCAGGTGGGTACCTCCCTTAAGATCAAGACCCAGTTTGATCGAATTCTGGATCGGTTCGGCAAGAAAGTAGGCGGCAACAAGAGCAACAATTATGACCAGGAAAAATTTGGTCAAATTCCCCCACTTCATGGGCGGCTTCCCCCTTATAACAAATAGTAGGTTCGCAAAAAACATAATAAGGGCATAAGCAAAGAAAAATGCCCCATTCGGCAGTTCTCCTGCTTCATTATAATACCCCGGTTAGGGCTTGTCAACGAGGGGAAGATTGGGAGGATAGTCATCTTCGCTTCTCCAATTTCCCTCATTTTGGTATTTTCCCAGTGCAGAAAGGACACAATCAATCATTTCTTCCACCGACAAATCATCGGTGCAGAGATAAAGCTGGCAGTGCCGCCGCGCATGGGAT
Organism: Bacillota bacterium; assembly: GCA_012841005.1. GTDB lineage: Bacteria > Bacillota > DTU030 > DTU030 > DTU030 > DTU030. The sequence continues at coordinate 3,362 of DUVO01000196.1, forward strand.
AGGCGCCGGCGCTGTGCCTGAAGCCGCTCCTCTCCCCAGGGTACCCGCCGCCGTTTCCTGATCGTAGCTAACCCACAGTCCAATACCACCAGAAAGTCAGGGGCATGGAAGGTCCACAGCCTTGGGAC
>DUVO01000304.1 GCA_012841005.1 Bacillota bacterium
AGGTCACAAGGTTTTTCCAGCCCTTCAGGGAGATTATTATAGCCGTAATGATGACAGACCGGAGCCATGTAATCCGGATCCCTGGGGACAATGGTACCTGCCCCTACACCACCCGCTGCGGAGCGGGCAATACCATCACCCTGCCGCTGGGGATAATAGCCGGAATCCACAAAGAACCCTGCTTCTACCGCCTGGTAGTAACCACCGCTGGCGATTATCTCCTCTAGAAAGAGAATCGCCCGTTCCTTTAACTCCCGCACCTTTTCCCCCAGGGGCCCGTGGCGCTTGATCTCCACCATTTCCTTGATTCCATCGAGTCCCACCAGGGCCTGCTTGGCGGTATCCACTCCCCCGATGCTGTTATAGTGCCAGGGGACATTCCGCCCTTCGTCAGGCGTGATGGTGCTTTGGATATCGGCAGAGGTTAGGCGGGAAATCAATACATTTAAGGTATGGGTAACTGTTGCTTCCCTGGTATCTGATTCAATGTAACGGGTGTTCATTTGGGTCCTGAACTTAAAGTCACGGAAAAACTCCCGCAGGGCTACGGCATAGGGAAGGTCCAATCTCAGGCAGGGGGCAGGGGGCGCCGTCGGGGGTACCGTTGAGAGGGCAATCTGCTCTGCCGGCATTCCCACCTTGAGGGAAAACATGCAGTTGATGGCATGCTGAACCATCAGTTCTGGCATTACTTTCCAGGCTTCCCTGGCAGTAGCATTGGCGTTGTGGGCACCGTCTATCTGTAGTATACCGGCGGCTGCCATAATTTTTTTTGCTACTGCTGCGTCGACAAAGGAGCGAAACATGTTGACATTCCGGTAGAGAATATTGTACTGGGGGTCTTGGTGTGCCCCGTTGACACCCTCCTCGGCGAAGAGGACGGCCATTTCCGGGCCAGCGACACCGCTGACGTAGGAATGGAGGTTTATGGGCCGGCCTACTTCCTCCTCGATCAGATCCAGGGCCCGCCTGGTGGCCCGCAGCTGTTTCCGGGTGATGGGGACACCGCCGACACCCTCGGGGGTACCTTCAATCAGGCCATCGAAGTGGCTTTGGCCTGCGGTTCTGATAACCATGATGTGATCGGCACCATGCCAGGCCGCCATCCGCATCCGCCGGATATCATCTTCAAACCTTCCGGAAGCTATCTCGCTGGTAATGGTACAGTCTGGCTGTGGGTCAATTGAACCAAAATACCGGGCGGCAGGCAGGGGGATACTTTGGTCCAAAGGGGGGGAAGCTTCCTTGTAGGTAAAGGATCCTGCCTGGAGTTCCGCCTGGGCTTTATCCTGGCGCCAGGTCCAGCCCCGTCGCCGGGGTTGGTATTGGTCCAGATCTTTTAAAATTTCTTCCACCTTCAGTTTTGCATCTGAGGGGTTCTTCATCGGGAAGCACCTCCTTGGAAAAAAGCCGTTATCCTATCCCATCCGTTGCCGGTAAGGAGCTGGAGCCCGGCCTCCCTTATGGTAATTCCTTCCATCTGGGCCAGCCGCCAAACGACATGCCCTGCTCCTTTACCCAGTAGCCCGCGTTTAAGACAACCCTCTACTATTTCCCTGGCTTCAATGCTGCTGAACCCCATGCGCAGCAAAACTGATCTCTCAATGGAGGGACTGGTGTGGGTCCGGGCCAATATTGCCATGGGTTCAACTACTTGTTCTGCCAACTGCCAGAACCTCTGGTAGAGTTCATCTTCGGACAGATGGGCCAAATGCCCACGCCTTTTACGAAAATCATCGTCCCTCTGCACCACTTTTTCCCCTTTTGTCGGCATTACCTATTACCCCCTTATGCAAAATATTTTGCAGCTGACCCTAGGTAGGCGGCCGGGACGGGAAGATCCTTCATGGTAACTAATCCCGGCGGGGCCTGGATAACCTGTGGGATCATATTGACAGCGATGGCGATGGTACCTATCCCGCCGGGTAGTTCGGGACGGATTTGGAGCTTAATGGTCGGTTCTCCTTCAATGGTAATGTAATCCCCTGTGGCAATATCCTCCTTTTCCGGTTGGATCTGCTGGGGGTGTTCAAGGGTAATGAGGGCTTTGCCATCTTTGAGGCCATAACCGGTGTGTTTGCAGCCGGCAACCATGCCGGGCGCGACTTTAACATGGGCTGTTTCCCGGTGGGTTTTGGAGATAATGGGTTCCCGCTCTTCTTTTATTTCATCCAACTCCCAACCCAGGGCGGCGGCAAGGAGGGATATGGATTGCCGGAAGCCAATGTGTCCGACTATGCTGCCCGCTTTCAACCCGGCAGCGAATTCCGCCGGGGTAGTACCTACACCCTGTGTACGCATTACCGTCGGGCCGAAGGGTGAGAGGTCGTTTACCCTTCTGGCCTTGATGGCCTGGATATCGAAACAGACACCGGACAGGGCGATGATCAATGTGTCGAGGACAAAGCCGGGATTAATGCCCGTACCAAGGACTGTAACCCCGTGCTTCCGGGCCAGGGCATCAATTTCTGTCGACTCTTCCGGGGCGTCAACCCAGGGATAGGCCATCTCTTCCGCTATGGTGATAACGTTTTTCCCCCTGGTGATGGCTGCCTTGATCTGGGGTGCGACATCCTTAACAAAGGAGGAGGTAGCCAGAAGAACCACATCGGCGTCGGTACCGCCGAGGACGGCCTGGTAATCATCAAGGGCGATGATGTCCAGGGGTTTTTCCAAGCCTAAGAGTGTCCCCAGGTCCTTGCCCACCTTGTGGGGAGTTGATACAATAGCTCCAACTGGTTCCAGACCGGGGCGGTTGAGGACCAGTTTGGCCATTCCCTGGCCCATGGCCCCCAGCCCCCAATGGATAACTTTAACCGCCTCTTGCAAATGTTTTTTCAAAATAATCCCTCCTACTGCTATTCTATCTATTATCCTATAGCAACTTTCGTGCCACACTAGAACTGGCGGTAGGACCAGGAGCCGATGGCTCATTTGGGCTGAGGTGCAATTCTTTTCCCCATACCGTTAGGGGTGATGAAAGGAAAGGGCAATATATTTTGCGTTTCCACTGCAAAATATATTGCCCTTACATCTGTAAGATCCTACACCCGTGCCGTTATTCCAGCTGAAGATTATACTTTTTTATTTTATACTGGAGGGCTTGCCTTTTTATCCCCAGGCGTTGAGCGGCTTGGGAAATGTTGTTTCCCGTTGCGGTCAAGGCGGTCTGGATCATTTCCTTTTCAACCCGGGAGATCATTGCCGGTAATGTTTCTTCCTGCCGGGGTGCAGTTTCGCCAACGTTTTGCTGCAATGTTGACGGTAAGTGGGAGATGTTAAGTTCTTCCTCTTCCCCAATAATATTTAGCGCTCCTTCAATGGCATGTTCCAGCTGGCGGACATTTCCCGGCCACTGGTAATTCCAGAACATTTGCCAAACAGCAGGGGCCACCCGTTTCACATTCCGGCCTAAGTGTTTGTTGTATTTGGCCAGGAAAGCGGACACCAGTAAAGGAATATCTTCCTTGCGCTCCCGCAAGGGAGGAAGCCGCATGGATACCACGTTCAGACGGTAATACAGATCTTCCCGCAGTGCCCCATCGGCTATAGCCTGTTGGGGATCTACACTGAGGGTGGCAATAATCCTTGTGTTGATGCCAGTTTCCTTATGTCCACCCAGACGTCGTACCCTTTTCTCCTGCAGAACCCGGAGGAGTTTAGCCTGCATTTCCCAGCTCAGGGTGTTTATCTCATCCAGGAGCAAGGTTCCCCCGCTAGCTTGTTCGAAAAGGCCGGCACGATCGACGGCACCGGTAAATGCTCCCCGGGTTGTCCCGAATAGGATGCCTTCTAAGAGGCTTTTCGGCAATGCCGCACAGTTCTGGGCAATAAAAGGCTCCTTTTTCCGGGGGCTGGCATTGTGGATGCTCTGGGCAACCAGTTCCTTGCCCGTGCCTGTTTCGCCGTAGAGGAGTATGGTCGAGTCGGTCTGTGCTGCCTTTGCCGCCATCTGTAATACTGCCTGCATGAGGGGACTTTTCCCAACGATATCATGAAAGGTATAGATTGCAGGAGAGGTTTGGCGGCCATTATGCTTTGACTGCCAGAGTCGCTGCTGCAGGGCTACAACCCTTTCGGCAAGATTCCGGATCTTGGTTATATCTCGGGCCATTTCCAGGGCTCCTACAAATTTTCCCTTTACATACAGGGGAATGGTGGTATTGATGGCGGTAATTCTATCCCCCCTGATGTTCATATAGGTTTGTTCCTGTTCCCGGATTGGTTCCCTTCTGGCTAAAACCTGCAGTAGGGTACTGGAGTCGTGGTTGAGATCGGGAAAGACCTCCAGGAGGGGTCTCCCCAATACCTGCTCCTGGTCAAGACCTTCCTGATAGGCCATCGCTTTATTGTAAATAAGTGTACATCCCTTTTGGTCCACGACATGAATTCCTACATCTACTTCATTTACTGCCTGTTCCAGAATGGCTACAAGAAGGTCCCGGTCCTGCTCCCGAGCCTGCATATTGTCCGGCCTCCCCTGAGTAATAAATATGTTACAGGAGTAAATTCTCCATTGCTGCAGTTATTCCTGGCCGGGGTTCACCCCCTGGAGAAAGTTATTAAAAGAATAGTTTTTTTGCCATTTATACCGGTTTAATAGCGAAAAAAATCCCCCGGGAAAGAGGATTTTTTCTGCCGCTGTAGAACTTAATTAATATCCACAGAACGGAATACCCTTCCACCACGTAGAAATTTAACCGAGGGGGTTTGCCCAATGCAATTCATGAATAAGCTGATCCTGATTCTTGACACCCTCAACAGGGAGGGCAATGTCGGGGTGGTAGAATTAAGCCGCAAAACAGATATGCCGACTACTACAGTTTACCGGATCCTAACGGAATTGACTCAACATGGTCTGGTGGAAAGGGATCCAGAAACCAAGAAGTATTCCCTGGGCTGGAAACTTGTAGAGTTGAGTGCCGGTGTGCTGGAGCGGGAACGGGAGTTTTATTACCGGCCGGTATTTGAGCCCCTCCTCCGTTCCCTGGCGGAACAGTTCAAGGATACGGTGTACTTGACTATACTTAAGAATAAGACGGCCGTCTGTATTGCCAAGTTCGAAGGGGACCACAACCTGCGCTACTATGTCCAGGTGGGCAAGGAACTACCCTTTCACTGTTCAGCTTCGGCCAAGGTCCTGCTGGCTTACCTGCCGGAGGAGGAGCAGCAGGAGATCATTGCTGTTCATGGCTTTACCCAGTATACTCCCAGTACCATCAACAGTAAAGAGAGTCTGCTGGAACACCTGACCCAGGTCCGGGCAAGGGGCTATGCCATTTGTGACAATGAGCTGGAAATAGGGGCCCAGGCTTTGGCCGTTCCTGTACTGGATACTGTGGGACAGGTCTTTGCTAGTATTGCCATTGTGGGTCCCAGGGAGAGGATTTCTGATTTGTCCGGGTCGATACTTCCAGCCCTCCAAAGGGTGGCCCGGGAAGTATCTTCACATATCCGGTTGGGCGGTAAGTAATACAAATTATGTGAGGGAGGTTTTTGCCGTGGAACACAGGTTAGCAAAAAGGGCGAGGATGATTGGGGATTCCCCGACACTGGCTATGAACGCCCGTGCCCAGGAAATGCGCCGGCAGGGAGTAGACATTATTAGTTTTACCGTTGGCGAACCAGATTTCAATACCCCTGCCCATATCGGGGAAGCCGGTATTAAAGCCATCAAGGATGGTTTTACCCGGTACACGGCTGCTGCCGGTATTCCGGAACTGCGGCAGGCCGTCGTGAAGAAAATGAAGCGGGATCATGGCCTTGACTATAAAATGAACCAGATCATTATTTCCACTGGAGCAAAGCAGGCCCTGGCCAATGCCCTGCAGGTATTGGCTGATGATGGCGATGAGGTTATTATCCCTGCTCCTTACTGGGTCAGCTATTCGGAACTGGTCAAGTTGGCCGGAGCCACTCCTGTTATAGTTGCCACCCGGGAAGAGGATGGCTTTAAACTTACCCCCGAACAGCTGGAAGAAAATATTACCGATCGAACCGTTGCCTTGCTTCTCAACAGCCCCAACAACCCGACTGGCTCTGTTTATACCCGGGAGGAATTGCAGGGGCTGGTAGAGGTTTTGAAGCGCCACAGTGCCGTTTATGTTATCTCCGACGAGGTGTATGAAAAGCTAATCTATGATGGTCTGGAATTTGTCAGCATTGCCCAATTGGATGAAGAAATCAAGCACCGGACTGTGGTAGTCAACGGGGTTTCCAAGAGTTATGCCATGACCGGGTGGCGCCTTGGCTATGCGGCCGCCGATCTTGAGATCGCCCGGGCCATGGGCAAGATTCAGAGTCATGTTACTTCTGGCACCAGTTCCATATCCCAAAAGGCGGCCCTGGAGGCCTTGGAAGGGGTTCAGAAACCGGTAGAGGCCATGATCAAAGAGTTTGCCCGGCGGCGTGATTACATGGTTGAAGCCATCAATGGGATCCCGGGTATTACCTGCATTCGTCCCCAGGGAGCCTTCTATATCTTTGCCAATGTTTCTTCTTATTTCGGGCGCACCATAAATGGGAAGAAAATTACCGACAGCTTAAGTTTCGCCGAAGCCCTACTGGTTGAAGCCAAGGTAGCCACCGTGCCGGGTGTAGCTTTTGGGGCCGATGATTATATTCGTTTTTCCTACGCCACATCTATGGAGAACATTACCGGGGGAGTTAAACGCCTGGCGGACTTTGTGGCCCTGGCCGAATAAATCTTTCCCGATTAAAAACAACGAGAGTTGCTCTCGGTTGGAGGTGAACCGGCTCATGCAGCAGGTTACGGGGCAAGTAGTGCAAAATCGAGATCTGGGGCACGGTTTGTGGCATCTCATTGTAGAGGCGCCGGAAATTGCCGCAGCCGCCCGGCCGGGTCAATTCGCCATGCTGCGGGTGGGCCCGCGCCTGGAACCCTTGCTCAGACGTCCCATCAGTTTTTACCGGATCGTAAAGTATAATGGCTGGGTCGAATTTATTTACAAGTTGGTCGGGAAGGGGACGGAAATTCTGACAGGCAAGGTTCCCGGGGATTCCATAGACCTGGTCGGCCCCCTGGGACAGGGATGGACTTTGCTGCCGGAAACCAAAAGGATCGGCGTCCTGGGCCGTGGTATCGGTATTGCTCCCCAGATTTCCCTGGCGGAGGCAGCCAGGAAAAGGGGGATAGAAGTCCACGCCTTCTTTAGTGCCAGGGAACCCGAGCTCATTGTCGGGCTGGAACTGTTGGAAGAATTGGGCTGCAAGATGTACCTGCACAGTGATCGGGGTGCCTATAGCGGAAAGGTCCAGGTAGTTACCGAGTATCTGGAAGAACTGCTGGCTCGGGAAAAGTTGGACCAACTCTATACCTGCGGCTCCCGCCGCCTGGGACGGTTTCTTTTGGACTGCTGGCTGGAGAGGGGAATTAAGGGACAGATTTCCCTGGAGGAAAGGATGGCCTGCGGCCTGGGTGCTTGTGTTGGCTGTGTGACAGAAATTGTTACCGATCAGGCTACTGGAAAACGGGAATACCAGCGGGTATGTAAGGAAGGTCCTGTCTTTTGGGTCGAGGAGGTGGGCATGCTCTATGACTACTGTTAATCTGGCGGTAAACGTTGCTGGAATCGAGATGAAGAACCCCCTGCTCACCGCATCGGGCACTTACGGTTTCGGTTATGAGTACACCGATTTCTATCCGCCGGAGGTGCTGGGTGCCCTTGTCACCAAAACTATCCGCTTGCAGGAATTTCCCGGCAACCCGCCTCCCCGTATTGCCGAAGCCCCGGCGGGGCTGATCAATGGGGTCGGGATCCCCAGCAAGGGATGGGAATACTACCTGCGGGAGGATGTTCCCAGGCTCCGTAAACTGGGGCTGCCCATCATCCAGAGTATTGTTGGTAAGACCCTGGAGGAGTACCTGGAACTGGCCGAAAAACTGGAAGGGCTTGACTTTCTGGCCGGGGTGGAAATAAACCTATCCTGCCCCAATTTAAAGGCAGGCGGGATAAGTATGGTCCTGGATCCCGAGCTGGTATTTTTGGTGATGCAAAAGGTC
>DUVO01000280.1 GCA_012841005.1 Bacillota bacterium
GCAGCATGTGGCCATTATCATGGATGGCAACGGGCGCTGGGCCAATAATAGAGGTCTGCCCCGCACCAGGGGGCACCAAAAGGGTATGGAAAGGCTCAGACAAGTAGTGGCCGCCAGTTGTAAATATGGCATAAAAACCTTGACCCTGTATGCATTTTCTACCGAAAACTGGCAACGGCCCCGGGAAGAAGTGGATTTTCTCATGGCACTGCCCCAAGTTTACCTGGAAAGGGAACTACCTGAATTACAACGAAACAATGTCAGGGTATGTTTTTTGGGTCGTACAGGTGATTTACCCCCCGGGACAAGAAGGGCATTAGAGGTAGCCTTGAGGGAAACTGCTGTCAATTCGGGTCTTATTTTAAATATTGCTATAAATTATGGCGGAAGGGCCGAGATCCTGGATGCTGTACGTAAGATAGCTATGCAGGTGCAAGAGGGGGGCCTTGACCCGGCGGGGATAACTGAGGATACTGTTACTTCCCACCTGTATACAGCAGGTATTTCTGATCCGGATCTCCTTATACGAACTGGGGGAGAGGCGAGGTTGAGCAATTTCCTCCTCTGGCAAGTGGCTTATACGGAGCTGTGGTTTACCCCTGTGCTGTGGCCGGATTTCGATGAGGAAGAGTACAAGAAGGCTTTGGCTGCATTTCAGGCCCGGGAACGGAGGTACGGGCGAATTCCCGGGGAAAATGGGTGATTGACATGTTACAGGTGCGGGTTCTTACTGCTTTAGTTGGAATACCCATTCTTATCCTGGTGGTAATGGCGGGGGGCCGGGTACTCTTTGGTGCGGCCCTCATCGTTGCCCTGGCTGCCCAGGCTGAATTATATGCCCTCCTAGCCAGGAGGGGATTTACGGGACCAAAGGGAATAGGAATAATCGGAACAGTGGTGGTAATGTGGCTTGGGTTTACAAGTAAGACGGAGGCAGTGTACCATTTTATTGCCCTTACAGTGATGAGCTTGTTTTTTTTCCAGGTTATAAGGGGAAGAATAGAAAACTGCCTTCATGATATTGCCGGAACAGTACTGGGGATATTCTATCCTTCTTTACTCCTGTCTTATCTTTTTCCCCTGCGTACAGCAACGGTGATGCCCCTATTACTAATTTTTATTATCACCTGGGCCAACGATACCAGTGCCTATTTTGTGGGGCGGTACCTGGGTAGACACAAACTTATCCCTTCCCTCAGTCCGAATAAAACTGTGGAAGGGGCAGTGGGAGGTTTATTGGCGGCTACCGTTGTTGCTCCCTTATTTTCCAGGGCAGTGGGGGTTTCGCCCTGGTACCTGGCGGGCATTGGTTTTTGCCTGGGCTTGGCAGCCCAGGTGGGGGATCTTTGGGAATCAATGCTAAAACGTTATGCAGGGGTGAAGGATTCCGGAAGATTGCTTCCGGGTCATGGTGGCTTTCTCGACCGTTTTGATGGGGTTCTTTTAGCCTTACCCCTGGGGTATTTTCTATTCCGGCTGGTGGGATTGGTTTAATGGGAATATTAAGAAGGGAAAAGAAAGGAGAAGGGTAAAGGTATGGCAAAGCGGATCTCGATACTGGGTTCTACCGGTTCCATCGGGTGCCAGACCCTGGACGTGATTAAAGATTACCCGGAGGAATTTCAGGTACTTGCCCTGACCGGCCGTAAAAATGTAAGCCTTCTTGCCCAGCAGGTTAAAACCTTTCAGCCCGAGTTGGCGGTCCTTACCGACCCGGAGGCTGCCCGGCAGCTTTCCCGGCTGCTGCACGGACAGACAACCAGGGTGTTGGCCGGAGAGGAAGGTTTACTGGCGGCGGCCACTTATCCGGGCACGGATTTGTTGGTAACTGCGGTGGTGGGTTTTGCCGGCCTAAAACCTACCCTGGCCGCCATTGATGCAGGAATAGATATCGCCTTGGCCAATAAGGAAACCCTGGTGACAGCAGGAAGCATTGTGATGCAGAGGGCCCGGGAAAGGAAAGTTGACATTATTCCCATAGATAGTGAACACAGCGCCATCTTTCAGTGTCTCCAGGGCAATGAACCAGGGGATTTACAAAGAATAATGCTGACGGCTTCGGGAGGGCCTTTTCGCAATTACAGCAAGGAAGAGCTGGCCGGGGTTTCCCCCGAGCAGGCCCTTAAGCATCCCAATTGGAGTATGGGGGCCAAGATTACCGTCGATTCAGCCACTATGATGAACAAGGGTTTGGAAGTTTTGGAGGCTCACTGGCTGTTTCCTTTGCCCCTAACTTCCATAGAGGTGCTGGTGCATCCCCAGAGCGTAGTTCATTCCTTGATTGAATTCAAGGATGGTTCGATCTTAGCTCAACTTGGCCCGCCGGACATGAGATTTCCCATATTATATTCCCTTACATATCCGAAACGCTGGTCCAACAATTTGCCTAAACTGGATTTGGTGGGGCGGGAACTGGCCTTTACGGCTCCCGATCTGGAGAGGTTTCCCTGTCTGGCCTATGCCTATGAGGCTGGGGAAAAGGGGGGAACTATGCCAACGGTGGTCAATGCCGCCAATGAGATGGCAGTAGCTGCTTTTCTTCAAAAAAAGATCGGGTTTTTAGATATTCCCAGGGTTATCAGGCAGGTAATGGATCTGCATCAGGTGAGGAAAAATCCAGATCTGGATGCTATTTTTTCTGCCGATACCTGGGCCAGACAAGAAACCCAGGGGATTATTAGGACTATTTCTGGCATAAGCTAGTTGTACAGTAAGTGAATTGGGGGTAGGGGTAATATGGTGACAGCACTGGCTTTCATCTTCGTCTTTGGTCTTTTGACCCTTGTCCATGAGGTGGGGCACTTTACCGTTGCCAAACTGGCGGGCATTAGGGTGGAGGAATTCGGCATTGGTTTTGGTACTCCGGTTATCACTACCAGGCGGGGTGACACCCTCTATTCCCTCCGCATTTTACCCCTGGGCGGGTTTGTGAAAATGAGTGGCGAGGATGCGCCGGTGCCCGATGACGAGAAGGCCTTTAATAACAAGCCTGTGCTAAGCCGTCTTGCCGTAATTGCTGCGGGGCCTTTTATGAATTTTATATTGGCCATCTTCCTCTTTGCCATCATTTTTTTCTTTGTGGGCATACCGGAGCGGGCTCCTTTAGTCGGTGCCGTTCTGGAAGGAACTCCGGCGGCAGAGGCAGGCCTGGCGGCAGGAGACCGGGTACTCAGTATTAACGGGGAAAGGATCGAGACCTGGGAGGAAATGGTTGAATCCATTCAGGGCAGTGGGGCGAAAACGATTGAGATCAGTGCCGCCCGGCAGGATAAAATTATTACCGTGGAGCTTATGCCGGAAATTGATCCTGAAACCGGTGTTGGCTATATCGGGGTGCAAAGGGATGTGCATCGTTACCGCTTTTTGGCTTCCCTGTATTACGGTTTTGTCCAAACGGTGGGAATTCTGGTTTTCATTATTGCCCGGATCGCAGAGATGGTAACGGGGCAAATAGCACCGGAAATTGCTGGACCTGTGGGGATAGTCCAGGCGGTGGGGGAGGTGGCCCGGACGGGAGTGTTGAATTTATTATACCTGGCCGCTATCCTCAGTATTAATATTGCTCTCTTTAATCTCTTCCCCATTCCCATGCTCGATGGTGGGCAGTTACTCTTTCTCGGCCTTGAAGCAGCACGGGGTAAACCGCTGGAGCCGGAACAGGAGGGTTTTTTTCGCTTTGTCGGGATCCTTTTCCTGCTCTTTTTGTTGGTTATCGTAACCTACCGTGATATCAGCCGCTTGATCCTATAAAAGCCCGCGGAGCCGGGGATAGGGCATATTCCTTTCTGGGCTGGAGGTGTACTGCTTTTGCAGAGGAGACATAGTCGCTTGGTAAAGGTTGGGGATGTACCGATCGGTGCCGGCAACCCCATTGTCGTTCAATCCATGACCAGTACCGATACCCGTGATGTCAAAGGAACACTGGAACAGATAGCCAGGTTGAAGGAAGCCGGTTGTGAACTTGTTCGGGTTGCTGTTCCGGATCGGGAGGCGGCCCTGGCCATCGGCCGGATCAAGGCCGGTACCGATCTCCCCCTGGTAGCCGATATTCATTTTGATTACCGGTTAGCCCTCCTTTGCCTGGAACAGGGGGTAGATAAACTGCGCCTCAATCCCGGTAACATAGGGGACAGAAAAAGGGTCCAGGCCGTGGTGGCCGGGGCACGGGCGCGGGGGGTTCCCATACGAATTGGAGTCAACGCCGGGTCATTGGAAAAAGACCTGGAAGAGAAGTATGGTCGCCATTCACCTGTTGCTCTGGTTGAGAGTGCCCTGCGTCATGTGGCTATTTTAGAAGCAGAAGGTTTTCATGATATTATTATTTCCCTCAAGGCCACCGATGTGGCCGTAACCCTGGAGGCTTACAAGTTGATAGCCCAGAGAACTAATTACCCCCTCCATGTGGGCATAACAGAAGCCGGTACTTCCTGGGCGGGAACCATCCGGTCGGCTGTGGGGATAGGTTCTATTCTTTCTCTGGGTATTGGAGATACCATCAGGGTTTCCCTTACGGCAGATCCCGTCGAGGAAGTACGGGTTGCTTACGAGATTCTGAAAGCCCTGGGGCTGAGGGAATGGGGGCCGGTTTTAATTTCCTGCCCTACCTGTGGGCGCTGCGAAATCAATTTAATGGCCCTGGCCCGGTCAGTGGAGGAAAAACTGAAGGGGATAAAAGCACCACTAAAAGTTGCCGTTATGGGTTGTGTTGTCAATGGTCCCGGTGAGGCAGCCGATGCTGATTTTGGTATTGCCGGTGGCAGGGGTGTGGGTCTTTTGTTTCGGAAGGGACGAATTATTAAAAAATTACCCCAGGAGCAATTGGTAGCCGCCCTGCTGCAGGAAATTGAAGCTTACCTGGGCCGTGGGAATTGACAAGCCACTACCTATCCGGTACAATGAATTACAAATTGATTGCTAGGGCGATGAAGGGAAGTAGTAAGGGGTATGGGAACAGTTCAGGGAGTCGATCCCCCAGACTGGAAGGGTCGACCTGTTTCCCCCTCTGAACCCGTCCTGGAGTTTTTTGCCTGAAGTATATTAGGGCAAAACGGTGCCCTTCGTTACGGGGAGCTGTTGTGCTGACAGCAGCAAGAGCGGGCAGCCTCTGGGCTGCCAAGCGGGGTGGTACCGCGGGAGAGCCTCTCGTCCCTGCCAGGGGGATGGGGGGCTTGTGGTTTGTTTGGTCAGGCTCAAGAACATAGTTGGCGGGGAAGTAAAGCCGGAAAAAGCCCACGAGGGGCGTTGTTACGAAAAAGAAGCATAAACATATAAGGAGGGCTCGATTATGAGGATGTCCCAAATGTTTGCCCCCACCCTGCGGGAGGTGCCGGCGGAGGCGGAAACCATCAGCCATCAATACCTGCTGCGGGCGGGTATGATCCGAAAAATTGCGGCGGGGATTTACAATTACCTGCCCCTGGCCCAGAGGGTCTTGCAAAAAATCGAAAGGATTGTCAGGGA
>DUVO01000011.1 GCA_012841005.1 Bacillota bacterium
CAGTAGCCCGGGGCTACGGGGGAGAAGCTTTTGGGAAACTGAAGGAACTGTGGGAGGCCTTTAAGGATGCCTTCTGGGGCCTGATCACCCCCGTTATTATCCTGGGGGGCATCTACGGTGGTATCTTTACCCCGACGGAGGCGGCGGCGGTGGCCGTGTTCTACGCCCTCTTTGTCGGCTTTGTCATCTACCGCACCCTGACCCTCAAGGACCTCTACGAGCTTTTGGTGGATTCCTGCGTTTCTTCGGCTACGGTAATGCTGGTGGTGGCCTTTGCGGGGATCTTTGGCTGGGCCATGACCGTCCTGGGAGTGGTGGAGAAGGTATCCCAGGCAGCCATTGCCCTCAGCTCCAATCAGTATGTACTGCTTTTACTTATCAACATCGTACTCTTTTTTGCCGGTATGCTCCTCGATGCCATTTCCATTTACTATCTCTTACTGCCCATGTTGATGCCAGTTATGGCCTACTTTGGCTGGGATCCCATTTGGTTCGGGGTGGTTATGACCGTCAACCTGGCTATCGGGCAGATCACACCGCCGGTGGCCGTTAACCTGTACGTAGGGGCCAATATTGCCAAGATATCCATGGAAGAGATCTCCCGGGCGGCGGTTCCCTTCGTAATTGCGGCGGTACTTGCCCTGCTCCTGATCATGTACGTCCCGGCCATTTCTACCTGGCTGCCCAATTTGATGATGAATTAGAGGGCAACTTATTAAAGCCTAATTGCGGTGGTGGGGCTTGTTGGAACATGAACAAAAAAAGGAGGGCACAGCCAGGAAAAATATCCTGGGCGCGCCCTCCCTTTCGTTTGCAGTCGGTTTTTTGCCCTGATTTCGTTTACCGGTGCAGGACGGGCAAAACCTTGTTGTAAAGCAAAAGGGCAACAATGGATACTACAGTGGATTTCAAGAGGTTAAAGGGTATGATGGCATAAATTATGATAGTTCTCAGATCGGTGATCCTACTGTTGGCCATGGCAAAGAGCTCCACTATCTTTTCCATGGAGAAGCCGCCGGCCTTCATATAGGCGGGAATGACGAGATAGTAATTGGAGAAGCAGGCCGTTAAAGTCATAAAAAACACACCGGCCAGTAAGCCGCACATCAGGCCCTTTTTAGTTCGAGACATCCGATAAACAATCGAGGCCGAAGCAACAAAGGCTGAACCAACGATAAAATTAGAGAGTTCTCCGACACCGAAGGTCAGGGTGAAATCGAGCAACATGTTAATTATGTTTTTCATCAGTTCTATCACTATACCAGCGAGGGGACCCATGGCGAGGCTTCCCAGCAGTGCTGGAAGGTCGCCAATTTCCAGCTTTAGTATTCCCGGAAATATGGGCAAGCGGATTTCTATCAGCATCAATATGGCCCCAAGGGCTGCGAGGATTGCCATTTTCACAAGATTCCTGGTATTGCAACCTGTTTTCAAAGGGTTCTCCATTTCCAATACTTTAACTTTCATAGCTTTTACCCCCTTGTAGATATTAATCTGCTACCAAACAATCAATCCATGCAGAGAACCTATGGGTTTGCCATAATAATAGAAAAAGCTCCCAAAAATCTTCAGGAGCATTAGAATACAAACCCATATCTTCTCCCATCCAGACTTTAACTGTCGGTCCCGGAAACTAACCGGGTCAATCCCATTTGGGACTCGCGGACTTTACCGCCGGTCGGGAATTACACCCTGCCCTGAAGATATATTGCATATTCACTTGCTTGTATTATAAAACAAGAGAGCAGAATAAGCAAGGGTTGGGTGGCGTCTTTTTAGCAACAGGGTTTTTAGGGCATCCTAGCGAATAGATTAGTAATAAAGTAAAAAGGGGTATATGCCTGTGGACGTCATGACTGCTATCAGGACGCGCCGGAGCGTTCGCCGTTTCAGCAGGGAACAGGTTTCGGACAGCCTGCTCAGGTCCATATTCGAAGCAGCCCGTTGGGCCCCCTCTGCCCATAACAAGCAGCCCTGGTATTTTATTGTGTCCAGTGTGCAAGAGAAGAAGGAAAAGATCGCACAGGCGTCGACCTGGGCAAAATTCTTGCCTGATGCACCGGTAATGATTATTGTCTGTACCCGCCTGGACTATAAATGGAAATCCACGCCGCCTAAAATGATTGAGTGGTTCAGTCTGCAGAGCACAGCGGCGGCAATCCAGAATCTCCTCCTGGCGGCCCACAGCCTGGGCCTGGCAACCTGCTGGATCGGCGACATTAACTCCGGATTGCTGGCAGAGCTTTTTACCATCCCGAGGAGCTATGAGCCCGTAGCAATTATCGCCCTGGGTTATCCGGCGACACCGGCCGCGCCGGCAGCATCACGGCGGCCCTTGGAGGAAGTTGTAAGCTGGCAGTAAAATATCTTACAGCCACCTCCCTGCCATTGCAGTTCCTGGTAAATCTTTTCCGAAAAAAGCAACCGGGATACCCCTGGGGGTAATTGACAGGCAAAAGTTAATTTTGTAAAATAAAAGGGAAAGGAGGCGATGCGGATGTTTCCCCTCTTCTACGACCCAACGATGATTATTGTTTTCCCGGCCCTGATCCTGGCCATGTATGCCCAGGCAAAGGTCCAGGGCACCTTTCAACATTATTTGCGTGTTCCGTCCGCCCGCGGTCTCACTGGTGCCCAGGTGGCCCAGGAACTCCTGCGTCGGAATGGCCTGGAGGGTGTCCGGGTAGAGATGATTCCTGGGAACTTGACCGATCACTATGATCCCCGCCGCCAGGCGGTAAGGCTTTCCAACGCGGTTTACAATGGACGTTCCCTCGCCGCCCTTGGCGTCGCTGCCCACGAGACGGGCCATGCCCTTCAGCACGCAACCCAATATTTACCCTTGAATATCAGGCACAGCCTGGTTCCGGTAGCAAACCTGGGGTCCCAGTTGGGGTTACCCCTGGCAATCCTCGGTTTCTTCTTTTTTGGCAGTGAATTGATGGTACAGCTGGGCATTGTCCTTTTTGCCGGTGCCGTGCTCTTCCAGGTGGTAACACTGCCGGTGGAATACAATGCCAGCAGCCGGGCTTTGGCCATGCTGGAAGGCGGCGGCTACCTGAGCCGGCAGGAATTAAACGGTGCGAAAAACGTTCTCAATGCTGCAGCCCTGACCTATGTAGCGGCCACCCTGGTGGCTGTTTTACACCTGGTGCGGCTGGTTCTCATGGCCGGGCTCTTGGGGAACAGGCGCCGGTAACGGTAGGGGGTATTTCCTGCTGGGAATACCCCTTTTCTTTTTAGTAAGACAGGATGGCAGTGAAAAAGACCGGTTCCCGCGGGAACCGGTCAGACAATTAGACCCTGCTCATCTCCTGGCCGCAACAGCTCCCCGGAATAGAAGAGACATTCCCGCAGTTGTCACAAACATAGCTGCCCTGTATTAACATGGCCTGTCCGTGGCAAAAGTCGGGTAAATTGGAGGTTCGATTACACTCCCTGCAGATATAACCCATCATTTTCACCTCCCGGCAGTATCTACCTGTAGTATTGCCAAAAGGAAGAAAAATTAGTCGGTTTTGGGCCCGGGGAAATGGAAAAAAGGGGGCCCTTCTTGCAGCACACTTAAAAAGGTTGAGGAGTGTTTCCCTTCCGGAACCGCTGCCGGCAAAACCTGTTACCAAGAACTAAAAACCCGGTTAGAAAAACCTACAGGGCCTTCTTTCTAATTGACAGGTACCAACGGGTCGCATATTATAAGAATAAACTATTTTCAGGAAAGAGGGAGAGCCATGAAAGTAATCGGCGTCCTTTTGATATTGGCGGCTATTTTAATCCTTCTCGGCTATGGTTTTTATGAAATATTGTTGACGGCTGATATTCCCTTTTGGGTTAAGACCGGGTTGACCCTTTTGGCTGCCGGTCTTTTACTGGCCCTGATCGCTTTGCTCAGGGAACGGGTAAATGACAGGAAGAGGGAGGTGGAAGAGGATGATTTTAGTTAATACACCGGAGGTTCCTGGAAGAAGGATAGCGGCTGCCCTGGGATTGGTCATGGGGAGTACCGTCCGGTCCAAGCATATCGGCAAAGACATCACTGCCGGTTTGCGGACCCTGGTCGGTGGGGAGATTAAGGAATATACTGAGATGCTGGAGGATGCCCGCAAGGAGGCTATAGGCCGGATGGTAAAGGAGGCCCAGGCCCTGGGAGCCGATGCCGTTGTCAATATTAGATTTGTCACCGCCCAGACCATGTCGACGGCAGCAGAAATTTTGGCCTACGGTACGGCCGTACGCTTAGAGTAAGGAGAAGACCGCCCTGCAGAGGGCGGTCTTTCTGCTGGGACTAGGCTGTATTATCTTCCCAGTAAATGTCCACCTTGTCCCCGGCCTTGAGGGGAGTGGTGAAATCGGCTGGTTCGCCGTTGACCTTCATTACCAACCGGTTTCCTTCCCCCTGGGAACGGGGGTCGAAAGCTGTGAAAATGTCTGCCAGGAGGGTTTCCTTTGGCCGGTAAAATTTAATCACGGCGTTGGCAGGCACAGGGGTGGTAGGAGAGGCCGGTGCACCATTCACAGTTACCGATATATTTCGGGTCAGGTGAAAGGGCTTATTGTTGAGGGTGAAGTGGAGGCTTCCCTCCGGATTACCAAGGATATCCTGCAGGGTTGGTACAGGGGTAGCCTTCTGGGAGGTTATGGTGTCACCCGGTTCCACCTGGGTTTCTGGGGCGGCCGGGTGCCCGTTTACCGTCAGGTGATACCTGGGCCAGTTAATAACCTTTTTTTCCCCGTTTAGGGTATAGCTGTAAACTTGTCCTGTAAGCTCCTCCCCTGCCAGACCCTGGCGCATAAGGAGGCGTTTTAGGGGTTGGCGGTGTATTATTTCCAGCCTGGCCCGGTCGGGGACGGGGGTTGACGGGTCATTAACCTCCCTCCCATTGAGGAAGACAAGGG
>DUVO01000073.1 GCA_012841005.1 Bacillota bacterium
ACATGGCCTCTCCCCCTTATTACTGATTGTCAGGTAAGAAGACAGCCGGAAGAACAGGGCGCTATTCTTCGCCTCCGCTGGTATCTTCACCATCTCCCTCACCGCCATCACCTTTGTCATTATCCCTTTTTCTCTTCTCTTCCATGGAGCCTGCGATGTCTATACCAAGTTCCCTGGCGGTAGCTGTTATGTCATCCTCATCTTCTTTTATTTCGATCTCCTCTTCTTCTTCGGAGAGAACCCTGACATCCAGGGCAAGGCTTTGTAATTCCTTCACCAACACCTTAAATGATTCAGGAACACCAGGTTCGGGGACATTCTCCCCTTTTACGATAGCCTCATAGGTTTTTACCCGGCCCACCACATCGTCGGATTTAACCGTCAAAAGTTCCTGCAGGGTATGGGCGGCACCGTAGGCCTCCAAAGCCCACACCTCCATTTCCCCAAACCGCTGCCCGCCAAATTGGGCCTTCCCACCCAGGGGCTGCTGGGTAACCAGGGAGTAGGGACCGGTAGAACGGGCGTGAATCTTATCATCGACCAGGTGGGCCAGCTTGAGCATGTAAATATATCCTACAGTCACCGGATTATCAAAGGGAATTCCCGTCCGGCCGTCATAGAGGATTGTCTTCCCATCTTCCGGTTTGCCGGCCCTCTTTAAAAACTCCCTGATCTCCCCTTCCCGGGCCCCGTCAAAAATCGGGGTTGCCACACACAGGCCCAGGGTTCTGGCAGCCCAACCCAGGTGGGTCTCCAGCACCTGCCCGATATTCATCCGGGAGGGAACCCCCAGGGGATTGAGGATTATCTCCACCGGGGTGCCATCGGGCAAAAAGGGCATATCCTCCTCGGGAAGTATCCTGGCAATGACCCCCTTATTGCCATGCCGGCCGGCCATCTTATCCCCTTCGGATATTTTCCGCTTCTGGGCAATATAGACCCGGACCAGCTGGTTTACCCCCGGGGAAAGCTCATCCCCATTCTCCCGGGAAAATACCTTGACATCGACGACAATGCCCCCTTCTCCGTGGGGAACCCGCAAGGATGTATCCCTCACTTCCCGGGCCTTCTCGCCAAAGATAGCCCGGAGCAGGCGCTCCTCTGCCGTCAGTTCCGTTTCTCCCTTGGGGGTTACTTTACCGACCAGGATATCTCCAGGGCGAACTTCGGCACCGATGCGTATAATCCCCCGGTCATCCAGGTCCTTTAGGACATCTTCCCCCACGTTGGGTATATCCCTGGTAATCTCCTCCGGGCCCAACTTGGTATCCCTGGCCTCCGATTCATACTCTTCTATATGAATAGAAGTAAAAATATCGTCCTTGACCAGTTTTTCACTGATCAGGATGGCGTCTTCGTAGTTATAGCCTTCCCAGGGCATAAAGGCAACTAACACATTGCGCCCCAGGGCAAGTTCCCCTTTATCCGTCGAGGGACCATCAGCAATTATATCTCCCTTTTCCACCCGCTGTCCCTTTTTTATGATTGGCCGCTGGTTGATACAGGTTCCCTGATTGGAACGCTGGAATTTTAACAGTCTATATCTTTGCAGGTTTCCGGCATCGGTCCGGATTATTATTTCATCGGCCGTCACCCTAACAGCCGTCCCGGCTTCCCGGGCAACCACTACCACCCCGGAATCCCGGGCGATCTTTGCCTCCATCCCTGTACCCACCAGGGGGGCTTCCGTCCGGAGCAGGGGAACGGCCTGACGCTGCATGTTTGAACCCATCAGAGCCCGGTTGGCATCATCGTGTTCCAGAAAGGGAATCAAGGCGGTAGCCACACTGACCAACTGTTTCGGCGAAACGTCCATGTAGTCGACTTCTTCCCGGGGAACTTCAACAATGCGTTCAGCGTCGCGGACAGTAACCCGTTCGTTTACAAAATGTCCCTCTTCGTCCAGGGGCTCGTTGGCCTGGGCAATGACGAACTCGTCCTCTTCGTGGGCGGTAAGGTAAACGATCTCTTCCGTAACTACTCCCCTTTCTTTATCCGCCCTCCGGTATGGTGTTTCAATAAAGCCATACTCATTAACCCTGGCATAGGTAGAGAGGGAACTAATGAGCCCGATATTGGGTCCCTCAGGGGTTTCGATGGGGCACATCCGACCGTAGTGGGAATAGTGTACGTCCCGTACCTCGAAGCCGGCCCGTTCCCGGCTGAGCCCCCCCGGACCCAGGGCGCTCAAACGCCTTTTATGGGTAAGTTCAGCCAGGGGATTAGTTTGGTCCATAAACTGGGAAAGCTGGGAACTGCCAAAGAACTCCTTGAGGGAAGCTACTACCGGGCGGATATTGATTAAGGCCTGGGGGGTGATCACATCCACATCCTGGATGGACATCCGTTCCCTGACCACCCGCTCCATCCGGGAAAGGCCGATCCGGAATTGATTCTGCAACAACTCACCGACAGAACGAAGACGGCGGTTGCCAAGGTGATCGATGTCGTCAACCTTGCCCTCCCCGGCCATTAAACTAAGCAGGTAACGAACTGTTGCCACAATATCTTCCCTGGTTATGTTCTTCACATCCCGGGGTATATCGATCTTTAACTTCGTATTCAACTTATAGCGGCCGACGCTGGCCAGGTCATAACGTTTGGGATCGAAGAAAAGATTTTCCAACAATGCCCTGGCGCTTTCAACGGTAGGAGGTTCACCCGGGCGAAGACGTTTGTAAATCTCCACCAGGCCCTCCTCTTCTGATTTGGTATTATCCCTCTCCAGGGTATTCCGAATCCGGTCATCACCGTCGAAAAGCTCAGGAATACGGGCATCGGTGCCATAACCTAAACTGCGTAAAAATACCGTTACCAGTAATTTCCTGGTCCGGTCGACGCGAACATAAATCACACTGTTGGCATCGGTTTCAAACTCGAGCCAGGCCCCGCGGTTGGGAATAATAGTGGCATTAAAAAGTTTATTTCCCGCCTGGTCAAGCTCCTGGGAAAAATAGACACCGGGTGAACGTACCAGCTGGCTGACGATGACCCGCTCCGCACCGTTGATAATAAAAGTACCTTTATCGGTCATCAGGGGGAAATCTCCCATGAATACTTCCTGCTCCTTTACTTCCCCCGTTTCCTTGTTGATGAGTCGAACGCGAACCCTGAGAGGG
>DUVO01000247.1 GCA_012841005.1 Bacillota bacterium
AGGGCGCGGAATTGGACTCAATCATCATCAGCGTTACGTCCTCAAAGCTGCCAAACAAATTGACCGCCTGCGTGGAATAGGGAACGCTTCCGTCTAGTACCAGCTGTAGAAACGGCACTGTATAATCCTCAATATAATGCCCGCTGCTGGTTGTCGGCAAATTGATGAGGCAGTCGGCAGAGGGAATCGCCCATGCGGCCGGCGCGTCCAGAAGCAGGGAAAGCTCCTTGCCATACGCCGCCAAAACCTCCGAAAACACCGCTTTGGTCGCCCCGATTTCATAATCCGCCCTGGAGTAGCTGGAATACAGCGTATTGGATATGGATGACAGGGAAAGCGCGGAAACCCCCTGCTTTTTCACGTTCCTCAGCAGTTTTTCCGAGGAGGCCTTTACTTTTTGAGGTCTCAGCAAATACCGTACGCCCGCGCCGGCATCCCGCAGACCGGTAGACAGCTTGTAATCCCCCAGCTCCGCCGTTTTGCCGGTAATCCCTGTTACGGAATGGAAGAAGGAGAATACCCCGTTTCCGTTCTTCGTAAACATGACCAGCTCGGCCGCGGGATAGATCTGGCCTCCAAAATCTTTTGCAAGCCTGTCATAGCCGCGCTTGCCGCCCAGCTTGGAGGAAAATTTCAGCTTTGTATCAATTTTGCCGTAATACGCTCCATCGCTGTCCACGCCGTTCAGCCGAACCCGGAATTCTAAGACGCCTTCCGCCGTCAGCTCACCCAGCATTTCCTCCAGTTGGGAAAAGGTGGTCAGCGGTTCCACGGTTTTATACTTCAGGCCCAGAAACTGCCGGTATACCGATACGCCGGCATAGACATCCAGAAAGAGGGGCAGTTCCCCCGGCGCCCCGTTTGTTTCCAGCCCCTGCTTCTCCAAAATAGCCCGGCCCTCCGCGGCAAGCCCTGTCAGTCCGGAATCCTGCGTAAACCGGTACTCAACCTTCGCCATGTCATCGGTAAACTGCTCGCTGTGCAGAATGATGGCGTTCGCCGCCCACGTACGGTTCAGCAGGGTCGTTGTGTCGTAGTGCCGGGCGGAAAACTCAAAATATGTATGATTGTAGCTTGTTTCCTTGCCCGCGACCGTGGTGACAATACGGCCGCCCGCCTCCCCCGATACCGCCGCCGCCAGGCATCCGGCCCCGTTTCTGGAGATTCCGTACATCGGAAGCAGACAGTCTCTGGGCGGCTGTACATATTTCTCTCCCGTCACCGTAGCGTCCCCGCCGTATAGCGGCAGGGTCAGCGGCCCCTGTGAGAATTTCCGGTTATTGAAGCCAACCACGGCTCCGCTGCCGTCGGGAATCACCATGTATCCCTGATCGGACGAAGAACCGGCGCCAAAATAGGGAAGCAGGCTTACGCGGGTCAGCCGGTGCGCACCGCGCTCAATAATGCTGCGGTAATCTACCCAGACCGAAAGCCCGGTATCGGTCAGCCGGTAAAATACCGGTATGTTGAGCTGAGCCGACGCAAAAAAGTAATTGCACAGCACCACCTCCCCGGCCTGCTGGACGGTCAGGTTCCCATCCGCCACGCTCCCCGTAAAGGAGTTGGCCTCCTGAAGCTTGTTCTTATCATCCAGATACTCAATAAATATCTGTGATTTCAGCCGCATTTTATAGATGTTGCGCGCCACGGGATCGGCGTCGATCTCTTCGGCTTCGGGATTGCTTCTCCACGCCGTCCCGTCCGTCCTGCTCACCACCCGCACCGTCCCGGTATCCGGCGCAATGTAGAAGAGATACCCCGCATTTTCACTTGCCAGCTGTTCTCCTCCCGACAGGGTGCGGGCGGCTTCCGCGCCTTGCGGCGGCTGCCCTTCCGTCTCCGAACGCACCATACCGACAGGAAACAACGACACCGCCAGCAGCAACGCCGCCGAAACAGATACCGCCAGGCTTTTTCGCATTACGCTGTACCTCCCGTCTTGATCATGATGCTGACTTCTTCGAACAGCGCGGTTAAAAACACGGCCAGCTGCTGGAACAGGCTCCAGAGCAGCAATGCCAAAAACAGAATGAGCAGAATACCGATACCGGTAAACAACAGCAGCGCCACCGTCTGTTTAAAGGTC
>DUVO01000182.1 GCA_012841005.1 Bacillota bacterium
AACCTGAACTTCTTCCCCTCTCCACGCAGGAGCAGTATTGAGGGTGTATGCCAGAAAACCAGTGAAGCCCGCCAGGACCAAAAAGGGGATTATCGGTAACCCGGGAACAAGTCCCAGTAAAACTAATAGTACGGTAGCCACAGTTAAAACCCGGGGCTGGGACAAAAGCTGGCTGGTTAAATCCTGACCCAAATTCCTCTCCGAAGCCGAACGGGTGACAACAATACCTGTGGCCGTCGAAATCAAAAGGGCGGGAATTTGGGAGACCAGACCGTCTCCAACAGTTAACAGGGTATACCTTTGTATGGCAGCATCCCAGGGCATACCTTGCTGGAGAACCCCAATTATAAATCCACCGCCGATATTGATCAGTGTTATTATGATCCCGGCTATGGCATCCCCCTTGACAAATTTGCTGGCCCCGTCCATGGCCCCGTAAAAGTCGGCCTCCCGCCTGATTTCCACCCTCCTTGCCCTCGCTTCTTCTTCGGTAATGATTCCCGCATTGAGATCGGCATCGATACTCATCTGCTTCCCGGGCATGGCATCAAGGGTGAAACGGGCGGCAACCTCCGACACCCTTTCTGCCCCCTTGGTTATGACAACAAACTGGATAATTACTAAAATCAGGAAGATAATAAAACCCACAACCGGGTTGCCGCCCACCACAAACTGTCCGAAGGAGAAGATTACTCGCCCTGCATAGCCTTCCAAAAGAATGAGCCTGGTCGTAGAAACATTGAGGGCCAGCCGGAAGAGGGTGGCAACCAACAACAGGGAAGGAAAAACAGAAAAATCCAAGGGCCGGAGGGTGTTCATGGCTATCAACAAAACAAGCAGGGCAAAGGTGATATTAAAGGTCAACATAACATCCACGATCAAAGGTGGCAGTGGAATGAGCATCATAATCAGTATGGTAATCACAACAACGGCAATAAAAATATCACTGTAACGCAGGAACCGAAGGGAAGAACCCGCAGAAACTGCCATTATTACCCCTCCTTCCCAAGGAAATAATTACGTCTGTTTCGCATCCGGTAAATGAAGGCTAAGACCTCGGCCACAGCCTGGTAAAACTCAGCAGGTATCTCCTCCCCAATTTCCGCCCCCCAGTACAATCCCTGGGCCAGGGACCTGTTCTCCACCAGGGCTATTTCGTGGGCACTGGCTATTTCCTTGATCCGAAGAGCCAGGTAACCCTTCCCCTTTGCCAGGACCACCGGGGCTGACATTTCCCGGGCATCATACTTGAGGGCTACCGCATAATGGGTAGGGTTGGTAATGACAACATCCGCCTTTGGCACATCCTCCATCATCCTCCGGGAAGCCATCTGGCGCTGTCGCTCCCTTATTTTTCCTCGGATTTGGGGATCCCCCTCAACCTGTTTCAGCTCGTCCTTCAGTTCCTGTTTGGACATCATGAGGCTGCGTTCATATTCCCACCGCTGATAATAGAGATCCATAATACCCAGGACCAGAAGGACAGCGCCACTGTGGAGACCCAAACGCAGGGTCAAATGTCCAATAAACCTGGTCCCTTCCTTTAACTCCATTAAAGCAAGGAGCGAAACTGGTCTGAGAAACTGGCGGAGCAGAAGGTATGTTGTAACGACAACAATAACCAGTTTGGCAATTGATTTTACCAACTGTACCAGGGCCCGGCGGGAAAAAATACGCTTTAAGCCTTCAACAGGATTAATTCGATCCGGCCTAAAACGCAGGGGTTCTCCACTCAGGATAAAACCTGTTTGGGAAACATTGCTTAGCAGACCCACAACCATGACCAGTGCCAAAAGGGGAAAAGTCAGCCGTACAAAGGATAAGATAACAGAAACAAGTATTCCCGATAAACCGGCAATGGTAGCCACCTGCTCCGGGTTCAGGGAATAGGACCAGGCAACTAGATCCTGAAATTCTCCCACCATATAAGGAAACAACAAGTATAAACCGGTAAAGGCGGCCAGTACCAGGAGGGCTGAGGCAAGCTCCTGGCTTTTAAAGACCTGCCCTTTCCGCCTGGCCTCCTCCCGCCGTCGCGGTGTCGCCGGTTCGGTTTTCTCCTGGGCAAATAACTGACAGTTTATCGACCGCCGGGGAACCCACGTCGCTATTATCCCTTGTTTCTCCAGCCATCCCCTTCCCGGCTTGTCCCTGTACATCCGGAACACCCCTATTCCCCATTCCAAGGCAGGTATAATATTGGGGCAGTGCCCCTGGCCTTTTTCTCCTTCCCCTCCCTTTAGCTGATAGCCTGAAACAGCAGTTCCAGGTTGGCAAATATTTGCTGGAATAAAAGTCGCAGCACAGTAGCGAAGAGGGGAAGGGTTACCAGTATTGTCCCTATCCCAACCAGAATCTTGACGGGAATTCCCAGGACAAAGACATTCATCTGGGGCACGGTGCGGGCTACAATCCCCAGGGCTACATCGGTAAGAAACAGTACCCCCGCCACCGGGAGGGCGATCTGGAGGGCAAAAACTAATATTTGGGCAAACAATCCCCCCAGGTCCAACCAAAGGGAGGCGGGAAAGGACAAGGATCCCGGGGGAATAAGGCGAAAACTCCTGGTCAGGGCCATAAGAAAGTAGTGATGGCCGTTACTTAAAAGAAATAACATGGTGGCAAACAAGTAGAAAAAGTTACCCAGCAATGGCACTTGCATTCCCGATTGGGGATCCAGCACATTAACCATTCCGAAACCCATCTGGGTGTCTATTATCTGCCCGGCCGCCTGGATGGCATGAAACAATATGAGGCTAGTTACTCCCAGAAGCAAACCAAAGACCGTCTCCTTTATCACTAAAAGGACATAGGGAAACCCCCAAGTAATTGACGGAGTATACTCCCAAACCATAGGCAATAAAGCCAGACTGAGCATTAGACTGAAAAAAACCTTAACCTGGGGGGAGATGATCCTGCTGCTCCAAAAGGGAGCAGTAGTTAACATCGCCCCAATGCGGGTCAGAATCAAAAGGAAAACCTGCAAACCCTCCTGGATGAAGGCAATTGATGGCACCCTTCCCTTCCTCCTACTGTATGTAATAAGGAATATTCACCAAGAGTTCATGGGCAAATTGCAACAATACCGTAAGCATCCAGGGACCCCACAGGACAAGGGCAGCGAGTATGGCTAAGATTTTGGGAATAAAGGTAAGGGTCTGTTCCTGAATCTGGGTCGTTGCCTGGAAAAGGCTTACAACAATGCCAACCAAAAGGCCCGAGGCCAGCATCGGTCCTGCCACCTTGATCAGGGTTAACAGGGCATCCTGTCCCAGGGCAATAATAAATTCCTCATTCAAGGGGCAGCCCTCCCCATCTTAATTAAAACCTAAAACCAAGGAACGCACTACCAGGTGCCAACCGTCGACTAAAACAAAGAGCAAAATTTTGAAGGGCAAAGAGATCATCACGGGGGGCAACATCAACATCCCCATGGACATTAGGGTACTGGCAACCACCATATCGATAACTAGAAAGGGAATGTATATTAAAAAACCGATCTGAAAAGCTGTTTTCAACTCACTGATTATGAATGCAGGGATCAAAACATAGGTAGGGATGTCTTCAGGACCCCGGGGGCGCCCTAGATCGGCCAGACTGACAAAAAGGGCTAAGTCCTTTTCCCTGGTCTGGCGTAACATAAAAGTTCGCACCGGTTCCACTGCCTCCGCCACTGCTTCCTCATAGGATAACTCACCCTGCAGATATGGCTGTAGGGCCACCTCATTGACCTGCTGCCAGTAAGGAGCCATGGTAAAAAAGGTCAGAAAGAGGGCCAAGGCTATTATCACCTGGTTAGGTGGCATATTCTGGGTAGCCAGGGCACTGCGCACAAAGGAAAGGACAACGACAATCCTGGTAAAGGAAGTGACCATAATCACAATAGCCGGAGCCAGGGATAAGATGGTCAAAAGAAACAAAATCTGCAGTGTTAAAGCCACATCCTCCGGTTCTTCGATTCCCAAGCTGGGCAAATCTATCGGCTGTGCCTTTGCCAGCCCTGCCAGGAAGATCATCATCAGCAGGGCTATACAAGTAATCAAGTTTAGCTTGAGCGCCCACTTTTTAGCCCTCATCAATTATTGCTCCTTCCCTTGCTGCAGGTCTGAACCGGATTTCCCCCTTTTCTTTATCCCTTCGAGCTGCTCTTCCAGCTTTGACAGGGGTAAAAAAACACCTTGCCTTTGGCGGGCAAGAACCCGGGCAAAGGACCTTTCTTGTTCCTGTTCCTGCAAGGCCAACAACAAGTCGGGATCATCAATTTTTTGGAGGAGGGAAATACTATCACCGGTCACACCCAAGACGAAAAACTGGCTGCCGATGCGAAGGATATATATATCTCTACTGGTACCGAGGGACAACCGGTCCATAACCGCTAAATATTTTGCCGCTACTGTGCTGCCCCACCTGGCCTTTAAGAAACGGGCTAGTAAATAGAATAGAGCGATGACCAGGGCCAGGGAAAAAAAGAGCTGGGCGATTACTCGTAAAGGACTAATCCCCGCCGGCTTTTCCGGCCCGCCGTAGGCAGGAAGAAATTCTTCTCTGTCAGTGGCACCGACAACATCCCAGCTGCAAAGAAGTAAACATATCAAAAGGACACCCACACTCAGGTAGAGTTTCTTCATCTTCCTCCCCCTAGGCCAAAGCCTTGCGCACGGCCTCTATCACCCGTTCCGGCTGGAAGGGCTTCACAATAAAATCCAAAGCCCCGGCCTGGATTGCATCTATGACCATGGCTTGCTGCCCCATTGCGCTGCACATGATGATCCGGGCCTCGGGATCAATCCCTTTAATTCTTTTCACTGCCTCGATTCCATCCATTTCCGGCATAGTAATATCCATGGTAACCAGATCGGGCTGCAGCTCCTTATACTTTTCCAGGGCCTTATTCCCATCTTCTGCCTCACCAACTACTTCAAAATCATTTTTCGTCAGGATATCCTTGAGCATCATGCGCATAAAAGCAGCATCATCAACAACAAGAATTTTCTGCCCCATGTGTCAATCCTCCTTAGGCCGTTTTTTCCAAGAATCGTTACTGGAGGGTCTCAACCCGTTCCTGGACCCCCACAATATTCGTTACCCGAACGCCAAAATTCTCACCGATCACCACCACTTCTCCTTGGGCAATTAATTTCCCATTAACTAAAATATCCACAGGCTCACCGGCCAGTTTGTCCAACTCCAGAATGGAACCAACTCCTAGTTCCATAATCTCTTTAAGAAGTCTTTTTGTCCTTCCCAGTTCCACTGAAACCTCCAGGGGAATGTCAAGCAAAAGGTCTATATTCCCCTGCTCCCTAGTCCTTTCCTGGGCCCGGAGGGGAGCAAACTGAACCGGGTGTACAACGGGTTTTTGCAGGTTAACAGCTACAGCTTCCCCAGGTGGTTCAGCCCCTTCCTGGGGTGTCTGGGGTGGGGATATCGGCTCCGGCAATTCTCCCACACCTAATAAGCTTCCCACCATCCCCTTGGCAAAGGAAAGGGGAAGCAGCTGCATAATGGCACTGTCTACTAAGCCTTCAATAATTAGCTTAAAACTGACCCGCACAATACTATCTTCACCATCGTCGGGAATGAACTTATAGGACTCCTCCTTTTTAAAATCAACCAGCTCCACCCGGGGCGGCAAAATAGCAACTACTTTATCAAACATGGTGGAGATAGCCGTTGCCGCAGAGCCCATCATCTGGTTCATAGCTTCACCTATGGCACTGAGCCTAATTTCATCCAGCTCAACCTCTTCTTCTGGGTCCTGCCCGAGCATCAGCTGGGCAATTATCCCAGCATCCCTTTCCCTCATGATAAGGATATTCATCCCCTCCAGCCCCTGACTATAACGGACTTCTACGGCAAGATGGGGCACAGGATAATCCTGGGGAAGCCTCTCTTTTTCGATAATGGAAACACTGGGTGTGGTAATCCTCACCCTGCGTCCGATAAGCTGCGACATGGCCGTAGCCGCTGACCCCATGGCAATATTCCCAATTTCCCCCAGGGCATCCTTCTCCTCCAGCGTAAGCTCTGCCGTCTTTTTGTGGAATCTTTCATTGTTAAGCAGGGCATCTATTTCTTCCTGGGAAAGCAAATGCTTACCCATTATCATCCCCCTCCTTTCCTATCGCCGTAATCTCAACTGCCAATTTTTCTCCCACCATCCCCGGACGAGCCTTGTACTTTGGTTGATCTACAATCAGCACATCTATATCACCAGAAGCCTTACTATCCAGAGAAATCACATCCCCCACCTGCAGTTGCAACAACTCTCCTGTGGTAATGGTAGAGCGACCAATTTCCACAAGTATCGGGACTTCGGCGTTGCCAAGGCGCTGCAGCAAATTTTTCTGTTCTGTTCCATGCACTCCTTCCCGTTCTGTTTTGGAAAACCAATAGCGGGCACTTAATTTACCGGCAATTGGTTTTAATGATATGTATGGAAAACAAAGATTA
>DUVO01000338.1 GCA_012841005.1 Bacillota bacterium
CAAGAAAGACATTGATGCGTGGCTGGAAGAAGACAAGCAGTATCGTAAAAAACAGCGCCATACGGCCCGCCGAATCTTTGATCGTTTGGCAGAGAAGTATCCCGCATTTGACTGCTCCTACCGTTTTATACCATGAATTAACAATGAACATTTAAAGTGGTTTTTCAGTGGTTTCGGACAGTCCCCAGTAATAAGTGAAAATGCTATAAATTGACAACTGTAATAATTGTCAACTGTCACTTGTTACTTGACCAGCTGGGAAGCAAAGACCATCTCCACCCCCAGCTCCTCCAGCTCCGCCACAAATTCTTGTAGGGCCTGAACCATGGCCGGATGAACGTGGCCGATGGCTATTACTTCCCCCTGCTCCCGGGCAAAGTCTGCGGCCCGCCGCAGTTGTTTTTTTATGCTTTCCGGCTCCTTCTCGTTATCGAGGAAGAGGCGGTTTTCCGCCGCCGGTATTCCCAGCTGCCGGGCTAGGGCAGCCGCCACCGATTTATTTGTCGTCCGGCTATCAATGAAAAAAAGCCCCCTCTCCCCCACCGCCTCCAGGAAGGGGAGCATGATCTCCTCCCGGGCTGTGACCCGGGAACCCATATGGTTGTTAACGCCGATGGCCCCGGGAACTTCCGCCAGGGCAGCCGCCACTGCCTCCCTGACCTGGTCCGGCGACATGCCGGCGGTGATGGCCCCGGGTCCGGGGGAAAGCTTTTCATTGAGGGGTTCCATGGGCATGTGGAGCAGTACCTGGTAGCCCCTTTCCCGGGCCTCCTGGGCCTCCTTTTGGCTTTTACTCCTGTGGGGTATGACAGCAAAGGTCAAAGGTATGTCCAGATCCATCATTTCCCTGGTTCCTGCGACTCCCCCGCCAAAATCATCAATAATAAGCGCCAGTTTTCCCTTCTGGGTAGACTCAGATTTGCCCTGAATCAAGGTTAACTCATGGGTTACCAGGGGCACCTGCCGGCCCGCTACCTCCGGTGTAATTTCCACCTCCAGGGTCACCACCCGGGCGGCAGCCGTCTCCTTCTCTTCCAGATCGGCTACTTTGGCTCCTGCGGCGATCAATTCCTCCTGTAAGGCGGTCAGGTAGGAGGTCATAGGCATCTCCCCCGGCAGGCTGACCCGCAGCGCCCGCCTGTTCCAGATTACCCGCGACCGGGGAGAACCGGGCAATGCCATGTCCGCCTGCCTGGTCTCATCGTCAACTATTATAAACTTGCCACCCCGGGCCAGGGCCGTCTCCAGGGCCCGGTCGACCTCCTCCACCGGAACCAGCACTACCTCCCCTTCCCCTTTGTCCCCGGGGTCAGGGTTTCGCCCCGGTAAAAGGCGACACCCGGCCAGAACTGTCAGGAATAATACCGACAGCAGCAAGAGCCCCGTGGTTACCCGCTTCATACTTCCCTGTCACCCTTCCGCCTCCTGGTGAAACCCTTCCACCAACGCTGCAGGAGACCTTGATTCTTTATTTGTACATATGGAACATTATTTCCGGCGGGCACAAAAATTACACCCAAAGTGGCTGCTCCTTCTTCTACCGTCAGGTACCGTTTCCGGTCGCAGGTTCCCCCGGGCTGCCGGGTAACCATTTCCCAGGGAGGAGCCAGTTCCTCCAGGCCCTCTTCCAGATCTGCCGGTGAGAAGACCTCCCTCCCGTTGACTTCCAGGATCACCTCACCGGGCACCAACCCGAGACCTTCCCCCACGCCGCCGGGAACCGTGGCCAACACCATTGCCCCCTTGGGCGGGGGCGTATAGATAGCCTTCCCCTGGAGCTCCCGCCGGTTCCCCAGGCGCACGACCAGCTCGTGCCCCAGGGGAGACAGGAGGGCGGCCGCCCCAAGGAGTGGTGCATAAAAGGAAGCCCCGACGGCTGCCGCCAGAAGGACTATGCTGTAAAGGGCCAGATAACCGGCAGAACGCCTGGCCTTTTCCCGGGGCCGGCAGG
>DUVO01000097.1 GCA_012841005.1 Bacillota bacterium
TCTGCTTTCTAAATCCTATTCATTCTCGTTTTCCGCCCCTTTTCCCTGCCAACCGGAGAAAAAAGAAAAACTTGCCCCGGCACACCAAAACCAGGTCAGGAATCCTTACCACGGCCGCCACCCTCCTGTAATTTCGGCAGTATCCCTGCCAGATAGCGACGGATTTCCCGCAAACAAGAACGATACTCCTCTACCGGCCGGCCAAAGGGATCCCTGATATCCAGATCCCGCAAATTTTCCGCCATTTGTTGCAGCTGCTGCCTTTCCCCTGCCGTCACTGCCTTCAGCCTCGACTCCCAATCCTGCAAGTGGCCTTCTACTTCTGCCAATTCCCTGACCAACCGGTCGCGGCGCTCCTTAAGTTGGGCAATTTCCCCCCCATGTTCCCGGAAAAACTCTGCTTCCTTCCCGTGCAACCGCCGGCGCAGCTCCTCCCAGCGGGACAATGCTGCCGTAAGCTCGGGGCCTGCGTCCATCTCCTTTAGGGTGAAAACCTTACCCTCGGCCCCGGGGGCCAGTTTTAAGACCGACTCCTTTTGGTCCCAGGTCATGGTCAGGACCAGTTCGGCAGCCTCAACCATTTCCCGCGTGACCTGCTTTGCCCGGTGCCCCCGCAGGTCAATCCCTTCTTCTGCCAGGACCTTGACGGCATGTTCCGAAGCCGGTGCCCCGGGCCACGCCGCCAAACCGGCCGATTCTACGAGAATATCATCCCGTCCCTCCTCTTCGGCCAGGCGGCGCAAAATTGCCTCGGCCATGGGACTGCGGCAGGTGTTACCGGAACAAACAAAAAGAATTCTCATTTTTTCTCCCATTCTACCCCCCCTTAAGCGCGCAGCAGACCTTATATCTTCCCCCAGAGCAACAGCCCGCCCATGATAATAAAACCGATGCCGGCAGCCGTCTGCAGGTAGTGGGGCGGGACATAGCGGACAATGACGGAACCGGCCATAACTCCGATCAGGGACGATAATACCAGGGCCAGGGCCGAACCCAGAAACACAGCCCAGATGGCTTTACACTGGGTTGCCATCAACATTGTGGCCAGCTGGGTTTTATCCCCCAGCTCCGCCAGGAACACCAGGCCGAAAGTAGTAATAAATACCCGCCACATTACGACACCTCCCTTAGCAGAAGCCCCAGCGACGGCAGGGATATTGCTCCCGCAAGACCAGCCCCTTCCCGTCGTCAAGGCTGAATAATTTAGGTGCTCTGCCCTGCCCGGGAACTACCCGCAACCCTTGAAAGTTCCGCTGCCCGGCTATTGTTGCCCTTCACCGGCCTTGATTATCTGGTAACCGGCCGCCTTGCGGAGGCGGTTCATTATGGCAAGGCCCAAGCCAACGGCCTCAAATCCCTCGGCCAGGATAATGTCAACCCCCAGGGCATCAAAGCGACGGAAACAGGCAAAAAGGTTGGCCGCCACCGAGGCCAGTTCTTCTCGACCGCCCACTATCAGGACTTCACCATCACCATAGGCGGCAGCCGTCTCCCGGGTAGCCATAACCCCCACCCGCAGGCCCTGTTCCCGGTAGGAATGGGTCAGGGTCCTGATCTTTTCCTGTACCGCCTCCACAGGCCCTTCCACCACCACTACCTGGGCCTCCGGCGCATAATGGGTGTATTTCATCCCCGGCGAGCGGGGCCGGAAATCCTCCTTTGGAGGAAGGCCGCCCACCCCGGTGTCCACCCGTAAATCCGGAAGATATTCCTCCAGTTCCTCCCTGGTTATCCCCCCGGGCCGGAGGAGAACCGGCGGTTCAACGGTAACA
>DUVO01000221.1 GCA_012841005.1 Bacillota bacterium
CTTTCTGGAGGAAATCCGGAAGGTAGATGCGATTGTTTACGTCCTGCGGGCCTTTCAAAACCCGGAAGTGCCCCACCTGGAGGGAGACATCGATCCTTTGCGGGATTGGGAACTGTTAGAGATGGAACTCCTCCTGGCCGACCTGGACCTCTTTGAAAAAAGGGTCCGGCGGATCCGGGAAGCCCGGAAAAAACCAAAGGGCTGGGAGAAGGAGCTGGCCCTCCTGGAAAAATGCCGCGATGCTTTGGGGGAAGAAAAGACACTCAGGGATCTGGCCCTGACAGATTCCGAAAGGGAGCTGCTCCAGGGTTATTCCCTCCTCACGGAGAAACCGGTAATTCCAGTAGTAAATGTAGATGAAAATCAGTTTACCACGGGGAATTACCCAGGCAAAGCGGCACTGGCGACCAAGCTGGTTCCACAGAGCCTGGTGCCCCTGGAAATCTGCGGTCAGCTGGAACTGGAGATCAATGCCCTGGAGGGTGAAGATAAAGAACTCTTTATGGAAGATCTGGGTTTGACTGAAACAGGTATTCAACGCCTGGCCCGGGTCGCCTATGACACCCTGGGGTTAATCTCCTTCTTTACCGTGGGGGAAGATGAGGTCAAGGCCTGGACCATTAGGAAAGATACCCCGGCCCCGGAAGCAGCGGGAAAAATCCATTCCGATATCGCCCGGGGCTTCATCCGCGCCGAGATTCTAGCCTACCAGGACCTGTTGGCTGCCGGCTCGGTGGCCAGGGCCGGGAGAAGGGCCTCTACCGCCTGGAAGGTAAAGAATACCAGATGCAGGACGGGGATATCACCAATTTCCGCTTCAATGTTTGACCCAGGGGATTATGAAATAAAACAGGGAATGCTCTTCCTGTTTTTTCCTTATCCCCCCAGGGTAATATCCTGTTTCGAATACCACTCCAGGGCAGTGAAGAGGTGGTCGGGCTTAAAATCGGGCCAGTAATCATCGATTACGTAGAAATCGGCATAAATCGACTGGACGGGCAGAAAACCACTTAAGCGCCTGCGTCCTCCCCACCGGATGATCAGATCCACCCTGGACACGTCGGCAGAATGGATTAAATCGGTAATATTGGCCTTTACCCCAAGGTTGTTACGAAGAATATTCCCCAAATCCCACTGCCAGCCATAGTTTACCAGGAAGTTAACCTTTATCCCGCCTCTGCCAAAGTTGCAGCGTTTTTTTGTGTAAGGAACCAGTTCCGGGGGGAACATGGGCGAGTCGGTATTACCGATAACCAGCAGTTCAGCATTTTCCTTGGACAGCAACTCTACCGCGTCAATGCAGGCCCTGGTAAAGGCCTCCCTCTGTATCGCCGGCCGTTTGGTGTTATCCTGGGTAAAACCATAGTATGTAATCTCTTTAATACCCAGCTCTCCACACAACCGATAGAGCTGGAGCCCCGGATCCAACCCTTTCTCATAGCCGTCCTGTTTTGACAAACCGCGCTCTTGCGCCCACCGTCTATTGCCGTCAGGAATGATCCCAACATGTTCGGGTATCCGCATCCTCCTTCACCCTCCACCATGGCAAGTTGCTACTTATAGCTTGTCATTTTGTGTGCCAATTCATACCAAGCCTAATACAAAGGAAGCTGCCCATTTTATACCCGGATTGCAAAAGAAAAAGAGGACTGTCCCTTCAAGAACAATCCCCTGCATAAGTTTTGCGTAAAATTAACTATTCTTCCTCTGCTCCATTATTTGGGTATACTCGTTCAAGGCCGATTCCAGCTTCTGGCTGGCAGATACCACCTGGTCATCCAGCTGCCCCCCTGCCCTGGTCAAACCCTGCAGCTGCTGGCGCAGCTCCTTGCTCAAACTCAGAATACTGTTAAGCTCATCCGAGCGCAGTTCACGGTCCAATGCCATCCCTCCTTTGCCTGTTTCCTTCTATCTAGTATTGCCTGGTTAACAGGGAATATTGTCGGGGGAATATCCCTATTTTTCCCTGTCCCTGTAATAGATTATGGATTTATCCCGAAAGCGGGCCAGGATCCGGTAAAAGGAGGGACCGAACACCAGGGCAAAGACCACATTGCCCACGGCGTGCATGGCGTCGAAGGGCAAACTGATCATATAAGTGGCAAGAAAGGTCTTCCAGGTCAGGGGATAGATAAAACCCACCCAGTGCCAGAGGTTTAGGATCCAGCCGTAGATAAAACCCCACAGCCCGGCCGCCGCCGCAAAGGCAACAGGAGGGAAACCCGGCCGGGACCGCCCCCATAACCCTGCGGCCACGCCGCCCAGGCCCCAGGCCAGCATCTGCCACGGGGTCCAGGGACCCTGGCCCAGAAAAAAGTTGGAGACCAGAGCC
>DUVO01000054.1 GCA_012841005.1 Bacillota bacterium
ACCAGTTTCCGCTGGCTTCCTTCAGATTCTGCGTCGCCGCAGACACCCTTGCCTTAAGCTAACGGCTACTGCTACCTTCACCGCTCGGGACTTTCACCCTAGAGACAGCGCCCATGCCGGGCGCACTGAAAACCGGAGGCTTCCTCGCCTCCGGTGAAGTAACCAGTCAAACTGTCTTATAGCTGAGCCCAAAAACCCTTTCCCAGTAATGCCATTATTTACCAATAACCTTTACCCCTCCCATATAGGGCTGCAATACCCTGGGCACGGCGACGGTACCATCTTCCTGCTGGTAGTTCTCCAGAATAGCCGCCACGGTGCGACCCACGGCTAATCCTGAGCCGTTGAGGGTATGGACATATTCGGCCTTGGCCTTGGGATGGGGCCGGTAGCGGATCTGGGCCCGGCGGGCCTGAAAATCTTCAAAGTTGCTGCAGGAGGAAATCTCCTTATAGGCCTGGTAGCTGGGGAGCCAGACCTCAATGTCATAGGTCTTGGCGGAACTAAAACCCAAGTCACCGGTACAGAGGGTTACCACCCGGTAGGGAAGCTCCAACAGCTGCAGCACCCTTTCGGCATTATTGGTCAGCTTCTCCAATTCCGCATAGGAATCCTCGGGCCGGGTGAATTTAACCAGTTCAACCTTATTAAACTGGTGCTGGCGGATCAGGCCCCGGGTATCCCGGCCGGCCGCCCCCGCCTCGGCCCGAAAACACCCGCTGTAGGCGGCATAGTAAATGGGAAGCTCTTCCCCGGGGAGGATTTCCTCCCGGTGCAGGTTGGTCACCGGAACCTCCGCCGTTGGGATCAGGTAATAGTCGAGGCCCTCCAGTTTGAACATATCGGCAGCAAATTTGGGCAGCTGGCCCGTTCCGATCATGCTGTCACTGTTGACAATAAAGGGTGGGAAGATTTCCTTGTACCCGTGCTCCCGGGTGTGGAGGTCCAGCATAAAGTTGATGACCGCCCGCTCCAGCCGGGCCCCCAAACCCCGGTAGACGGTAAACCGGGCACCGGTGATCTTGGCCCCCTGGGCAAAACTCAAGATATCCAGGTCTTCGCCGATTTCCCAGTGGGGTTTCGGGTCAAAACTAAACCGGGTCGGCTCACCCCAGGTACGGACCTCGAGGTTGTCGGAATCATCCTTGCCCACAGGCACACTGTCGTGGGGTATGTTGGGGATTCCCAGGAGTATCTCCTGCAGGCGTTGCTCCAATCCCTTGACCTCATCATCCAGCTCCTTGATCTTCTGGGAGACAGCCTTCATCTCCGCAATAATCTCCCCGGCATCTTCCCCCGCCTTCTTTTTGGCCGCCACTTCCTGGGATACCTTGTTCCGCTGGCTTTTCAGCTGTTCCACTTCCTGGATAAGCTCCCGTCTCCTGGCGTCAACCTCCTGAAACTCTGACAGGGTAATATCTACCCCCCGTTTCTGCAGAGCCTCTTGCACAAGCTCCGGATTGTTCCGCACGAACTTCAGATCCAGCATAGATTCCCCTCCTTTTTCAAATTCCCTTCACAAATATAACCCCCCGCCCGTCAGGGACGAGGGGTTCCCGCGTTGCCACCCTGCTTAACCCCATACCAAAGATTCGCTTTGGGGTTCTCTCCTGGTGCTGTAACGGGCAGACCCGGCCGGTCCCGGCAACCGGAGGTCTGCGGGACTCGACTACTCCAGGGGGGATTCACCGGCTGGCCGGGTTAGTTTCCACCAACCACTAACTCTCTGAACCGGCTGGCACCGGTTACTCGTCCCTTTCACCATATTTTCCCCTATTTACCGCAATTATACTAAAATTCTCTCCCAAAGGCAAGGATAACCACCCCTGGACTGTCGCCAGAGGTCACCGCAAACATCACAGCCTATTCCGAAAAAGAGGTATACCTTTTTTATTTCCACCTGAACCCGGGTTTTCCTCCCCGAAGCCCCGGGAAATCTTCTCCCCCTGCTGCCGCACTTCTCGCCCCTATCTGCCGTACAATAAGGTAGCAACCAGGGAAAAAAGAAAGTACCGAGTCCTTGAGGGGTGGAAACATATGGACATCTTCCAATTGACGAAGGGAAAAAGCCCCCTGGTGGGACTGGCCTTGGGCGGAGGCGGGCTTCGGGGCGCAGCCCATATAGGGGTTCTTAAAACACTCCAGTCGGAAGGCATTGTGCCTGATTTCCTGGCCGGCACCAGCGCCGGCAGCGTCATAGCCGGGCTTTTTGCCACCGGATATACTCCGGAAGAAATAGAGTCCCTCCTCTCTGCGGTGACACCTGGTGAACTGTGGGATCCGGCCCTGGGACGGGGCTTTTTGTTACTGCTGGGTTTGACCGGGTTCCTGCCCCTGGATACCACCTTCAGCCCCCGCTGGATTCCCCATCTCCCCCTGGGTCTGCTCAAAGGGGAAAAACTGGAAAGGCTCCTGCTAAAGGTTACCCGGAACCAGTATTTTCACCAACTTCGGCTGCCCCTGGCCGTAGTGGCCACAGAACTAAATACCGGCGCAGAGGTAATATTCTGCTCTCCCCAGACCAGGGAAAAGCTCGCCTCCCGCCTCCCCGGGAGGATTTTTATAACCAACCAGCCCCTGGGAGTGGCCCTCAGGGCCAGCACCGCTATTCCCGGCATTTTTTTCCCCAAACAGGTGGGGAATAGGCTCCTGGTGGACGGGGGGCTGAAGAACAATGTGCCGGCGGTGATCGTCAAGGCCTGGGGAACCCGGGTGGTGCTTGCCGTAGATTTGGAGTTTGCCAGCCAGCGGGATGACCGGATCGGAAACTTCCTGGAGGTAATGATCCAAACCACGGACATAATGGGACAGACCATAACGGATCTGCAGCTTGCTGGAGCTGCCGATTATGTCCTGTATCCCCAAATCTACGATATGAGTCTCCTGGCCCTGGACAAAATACCGGACGCCATTAAGCGGGGGGCCCAGGTCACAGCTGCCGCCCTGCCGGAAATCAAAGACCTGATCCAACGGGCCCAGGCACTGCCATAGAGATTCCAGCCGCAAAAAAAGACAAATACGAAAGGTGCCGACTCCAGGGTCCCAATGGGAATAGAACCAGAGAAGGCACCTCCATTTATGCCAGAAGCGTCGACCTTGGCCACCCTCTTACATGGCCCTGGTCCCGGCCTCGGTCTCAACCAACTGGAGGATCTTTTCCTCATCCCCTGTCACCGCATTGATATAGACCAGATAGGTGTCCCCGTTTACCTTCCCCCTGACCTCATAGCACAATTTTTCCTCCAGGTTGCTCATGGGGATAACGGCCAGGCGTGTCCTCTGGACCTCCATCTGGCGGGAAACTTTCTTTTCGGCTTCTTCCGGGGTCAATTCCGGTTCGGGGAGATCCCGCCGGTGGTGGGCCATCAAAAAACCCATGGCATCATAGGCTATTATTTCCCCGTCGTCTAAGGCAACGGTCACCTTAACGAGATCCGGATAGATAATTATCCCATCCTCCTGGGAGGCAAAGCTGACCGTCAGCCGGCTGCTTTCCTTGATGGTGCCGGTAGGCACCATCTTTGCCAAACCCCGCTTGGCCAAAAAGTCTTCTGCCCTGGTTACGGCCTCTGTAAAGGAGATATTATCCTCCCGGGGAATACGGGAATTTAGCATCCAGACCACATGACCGCCCTGCTGGGACACATCAATGGCGATCTGCCCCTTATCCTCCCCCTCCCTGTCTATGGCAATGCTGTAGGCAGGAATCCGGCCCCGGGTCTTGCCAATCTCCCCAATTTTATAACCCGCTTCCTCCTCAAGATCCAAAAAGTCAAGGGCAATTTCCCGTGCCTCGGATTCGCTGATCCTTTCCCCGGTAAGCCCCCTGGGTTCTTGCTCTTCTATATGATCGGAGAAGGGACCGTCATAGGTCAGGGTTGGCGCCTGATCCCGCAGCTTCTCATCGAGCTTGCTGAAACCATCGGCAATACTTTGCGCCCGGGGAGTGAGCTTTTTGTTCCGGCTCAAAGAAGCAAAGGAACGCCACTGGAAACCGTCTTCTTCGATCCCCGACATAATTTCCCGCAAGCCCGTGTGGATTTCCCTGGTCTGTTCATGGAGCTGGGCCAGTTGCTGCCACTCCTCGGCCTTAATTTCCAGACCCCGGGCCTGTTTTTCCGCCAGGATATAGCAGTAGTCTCCCAGCTGGGCCAGATACTGCTGGCTGCGCATCATATTAACCATCCCGATGGGCATATTGCCCAGGTTCGACCGGGCATTTTCCGCCTCGTGCCAGACACTGGTCAGAAACATGATCCTCTGCCCGCTGGAACCGGAGGCCAGGCTCTTGCCCAAGAGGCTGTTTAAGTTTTCCATATTTTTCATCAGGTCAAAAAAGGCCCGCTGGTAGCTGGCTTCCAGGGCATATTCCGTTGCCCGGGCCCGCCTTTGGGTCTGCCAAACCCACCACCCGCCGCCGACAAGAAGCAGCAGGGTCAATCCCAGGGCGATAACCTTTCGTAGATCCACCTGCCCTACCTCCTTACTTTAAAGTCCAAAAACATGTTCCCCGATACTGGCGATTATACGCCTGGTCCAGATCCAGGGACTGCTGGCAGTACCCGGATTCCAAAAGAAAAGGGAGCCATAGGAGGGATCCCAGCCGTTGAGGGCCTGCTCGGCAGCCCGGACATGTTCCTCGGTGACCGGAGCGCTCCAAAAAGTCCCGTTCAGCACCGGCTCAAAGGCCCAGGGTTCAAAGAGAACCCCCGCCACTGTTCCCGGGAACCGGGGATTCCGGACCCGGTTGACAATCACAGCAGCAACGGCCACCTGGCCCTCGTAGGGTTCCCCCCGGGCTTCCGAAGCCACCATGCGGGCCAAAAGCCAGATATCATCATAATTCGGTTCCCCAGCCTGGGGGGCGTAGGCTGTTTCGGTTTTCCCGTTGCCGTAGGGTCCTTCCTTCAGGTGGGTATAGACCCCCACAGCAAGAACCACCACTACCAGGGCGGCAGCCAAACCGAGGCGGAGCCGGTGGTCGCCCTTGCTTCCCCGGGGTTTTTGCTCAACCATTTTTTCAACCTCCCTGTAGATAAAATTGTGATTCTATTGACGCCTTCGGCTCCAGCAATTTGTCCCATCTTAGATTTCCCCGGAACATGCTCTTCAATACAAGCATATTTCCCCCTCGATTTAATTACATCTTTACCTCGCCTTGAATATAGTGTATTGAGGTTCGCGGAAGGGAGGTAACTCGATGGAAAGACTGCGTAGGATCCTCAAGAAGGCAAAAAACCGCCTCTTTCCCCTGCGCAATGTGGTGGGGGTTGGTCTCGGCTACAAGGAAACCGGCCGGGAGAATACCGGCGAACTCTCGGTGGTTGTCTTTGTTTCCCGAAAAGAGCACCACCGGGACCTGGGGCCTGACGATACCATCCCCCGTACCATAGATGCAGTACCTACCGATGTGGTGGAAATCGGGGAGGTTAAATTCCTGGTCGAACGCACGGGAAAGTTGCGGCCGGCCAAACCCGGAATTAGTATTGGACACCAGCAGATTACCGCCGGTACCCTCGGCGCCCTGGTCAGGGACAACGATACAGGTGAGGTGCTGATACTTTCCAACAACCACGTCCTGGCCAATTCGACCAACGGCCACGACGGGAGGGCAGCCCTTGGGGATATGATCCTCCAACCGGGGCCCTACGATGGGGGGACCCAGGATGATGCCATCGCCGTTCTCCATCGCTTTGTTCCCATCAACGCTGAACTCCGCTCCCCTGAATGCGCCGTAGCAAAACTGGCCGAAAGGATCGAAAACCGGATATTGCGCGTGGTGCGGCCGGATTATAAGGTACAGTTCTTAAAGGCAGAAGCAAAGGGCAACTTGGTAGACTGCGCCGTCGCCAAACCCCTTTCCCCCCGGCTGGTCAGCCCGGAAATTGTGGAAATCGGTTACGTCAATGGTGTGGAAACAATGAAGCCGGGCCTGAAGGTCCAGAAAAGCGCGCGTACTACAGGCCTTACCCGGGGTGAAATCAAAACCATCGCCACCACCCTGCGGGTACAAATGGCACCGGATACCTATGCCATATTCACCGACCAGGCGGTGGCCGATTTGCAGAGTGCCGGAGGGGACAGCGGTTCCCTGGTCCTCGATGAAGAAAACAACGCCGTCGGCCTTCTCTTCGCAGGCTCCGACAAATACACGATAATTAACCAGATAAACTATGTCCTGGACCAGCTGGGGGTCAGCCTGGTCACGGGAAAGGAGGATGAAAAATGACCGAGCGACAAGAATGCCACTCCAAAGTGAACCCCTTTACCTTGTTTCTGATTCTAATCCTGCTGCTGGCCTCCACCGGTACCCTGGCCGTCCTCGTGGATGCCCTTCGCTCCCTTGTAACAATGCCCTCTCTGGAGACATACCATAGCAAAGAAGAAGGTTAAATTAACGTCTGCCTTGGGCTGCCTTAATAAGTCCGGTCAGGACGGTGCCCGTCCTGACTTGTGCCCCTGGCAAGAGGATTTCTATTGGCAAGGGAGGGAAAAACAGTGCCAATGACCCAATTAGAAGCCAAGGATATAACCTTTTTCCTCGCCGTCAAGCCTTATATGAGTACAAAAGCGCAACGGCTGCTGGATATAATCCTGCTCCTCAGTAATCCCGGTATCCAGTCCCCGGGGGATTCCCTGGATCCGGTTCCCATCCTCACCTTACTGAACCTGGCGAAGAACATGGCCTCCTCTCCTTCCCCTCACCTCCCCGAACCGGAACTACCCCAGGGGCTGGAGCTGGTGGAGCCGGTAGAAGGGGAGGAAGAAGGGGCAGGGGAGAAGGAAGAGCAAGGAGGGGAAGCAAATGAACCGGATACCCCTTGAACCAAGGGACATCTCCGTCCTGGAAGCCCTCAAACCTTTCCTGAGCCCCAGGGGGCAAGGGCTTGTGGATATAATGACTAACTTTGTCCGTGTTTTCAATACCGGGCAAGAAGAAAGCTTTGACCCGGAGGCTTTAGTAAACCTGGTAAGGATCCTGCGCCAGGAAAGGATTGTCCAAAGGGATGCCCGCCCAAGCTGATAAAGGAGGAGAGATTATGAACAACGTCCCCTTTGATTCCAAAGATCTTTCCCTAATCCTCGCCATTAAGCCCTTTCTTACCCCCCAGGGTCAGAAAACCATTGACGGCTTTATCAGCATCCTGGAAGTTCTGGGACGCCCGGCAGAAGCCAGCAGAAAGGAAAAACCCGACACCCAGGCGGTAGCCAGTCTCATCCGGTTGTTGAGTGAAGAATAAACTACGGGTTAACGGCCGGGGCCACCATAACAGGCGAGGACAAAAAACCCCTGTTTCCGGTATGGAACAGGGTTTTTTTCACTCCCAGGCAAGTATCTTGGGTCAGGTGAATATAGTAAACCGAGGAGGTGTTAAAATGGACAATTTTATGGAAAGACTCCGTTCCGAGTTGGAACTTATCCAAACCGGTTTAAAGGAAAAAACAGTTGAAGCCACTGCCGCCGACGGTTTGGTAAAGGTTACAGCCAACGGCCACCAGGAGTTAACAGCCGTTTTTCTTGACCCCCTGGCCCTTTATCCGAAGAACCAGGCTCCCCTGGAAGAGGCAGTATTGGAAGCCGTCAATGAAGCCATCCACCTTTCCCGGCAACTCTTGCGGGAGGAGATTTCCCGCCTGGCCGGTGGTATAAACCAGGCCGAGTTCCCCGATTTTTTCTAAGTCCCGGGGGAGAATTCTCCCGCCGAAAGGATGTGGTACATGTGGCCGAGCAACAGGGAAGTCCTTCTCCCGACCGGCCTGAATTTATGGATGCGGTGGTACACCTTTTACACCGTCAGGGGGAAAAGCTCAACCCCGCCGAGCTCCTTGGTTTCTTAAGCCTCTTTAATCTCCTGGGAATTGTGAGTTTCTTAAACAAGGGGGGGAACAGTACCCCTCGGGGTTTGGAGGCCTTTTCCACCCTGGCCCAGGATTTGGCAAAGAAAGAGACCGGGGGCAGCAGCGCTGCGGGCTCCCAGTCCTTGCTCCATAACCTCATGGCTCTGCTGGAGTCCAAAGGGGGGCAAAAGCT
The DNA here is from genome assembly GCA_012841005.1 of Bacillota bacterium. Taxonomy (GTDB): domain Bacteria; phylum Bacillota; class DTU030; order DTU030; family DTU030; genus DTU030. The sequence continues at coordinate 8,033 of DUVO01000054.1, forward strand.
GAATCCCGCCAGCTTATTAGCCCTGGTCAACCTGCTGGGCGAAACAGGCACGAAGGAAAAGGAACCGGAACCACCGGAGCAGGAGCCGAAAGGGGAGCAACCCCCGGCCAGCCAGGAGCAAAGTCTCAGGGAAGAAAAAAGTGAGTAAAGGGCCGTTTCACAACGGCCCTCAAACATGAATAATCCACCCGGATAGGTTGGTCCAAGCTTTCTAGGAAACGGCTGCCAAATTAGAACCAATCGCCCAAAAGAAGCAGGATCAGGATCAGGAACACCAGAAAGGTTTTGTTATTCCCACCAGTAGTAATATCGGCCATGCGAATCCCCCTTTCACAACATCTGCCTGGAAAGAAATCCAGGTCCCTCTGGGCTACTTTATAGTATGCGAGTTCTGGTAAAGGTGTTACAAAAGTACCGAAGAGATCCTGCGGATTTCCCCAGGCACAGCACGAGATAAAACCCGGCGCATATAATAGAAAAAAACAGAAAAACCTGCTGCCCAAAAAGGAGGTGAAGCTGTTGTATTGGCGAATGCCTCCGGGATACCCCCACCCCTTACCCAGGGAGCCCTGGTTTTTTAGCCCTCCCTGGCCCTACCGGTGGCGAAAACCCAGGGCCAAAAAGGAAGAATTCCCGGTTCAATTTGAACATAATGGGGCTTCCAACGCCCCGAAGGAAGCCCCTGCACCTATAGATCCTTGCGAAGAAAAAACGACACAGAAAAGCGATCCGGCTGCAGGCTCCCCCAGCCAAAACCCGGACCCTGCCCCTCCGGCAGGTCGGAAACCTGTCCCGGTGCCAGAAGACGAAGGAAAGAGGGAAAATACCGGCGCCAGGGAACCTTCCGCCGGACCCTTGAAATGGCATTTTCCTCGATGAACCTGTGCCCTCTACCAGGAGGTGATGAAAATGGTGGCAGATTGGAAAATTTGGCCTACAGCTTCCTCCTACCAGTTCCTCTATAACAATCCCTTTTCCCAACGGGTCCTGCCTGGCTGGTATCAGGGCGCCACCCTTTTTGCCCTGGACCTGGGTGAGTTTTCCCTCGATCCGGAAACAGTCGGTGCCGCCCCCCTCTATATTCCCGTAACAGGCTTTGACCCGGAGGGTACCCCCCTTCCCGTTGAAGGCCAATTCTATATTTTCAGTAAAGTGCCATCAAGTCGAGGTTATACGGGATTCTGCCGGGTTACCTTTGTGGAAGTTCCCCCCGGCTATCGCCCCAATACTCTCCGCTCCCAGGCCGATGCCCGGGCAGCGGGCTTCAACCTCCTCCCTTCGGATCTGGTCCTCCTCCTCCCCATCCTCTAGGGAATTATTTTCAGCAAGGCATTCTTTTCTGCCCATCTGTATGGGCTGAACCCTTTCCCAGTCGACAACATAATATAAAGGGAAATGGAGTTGCAGTTTGGGAAAGGAGGAAGAGACCATGGCCGATTTTGATAGCACACCCTCCCCATGGGACCGCTGCCCCCCTCCCTGGGGTGGGGAACAGCCCTGGGGCAATTGGCCTCCTTGGGACGGCGGATCTCCCTGGGGTGGGGAACAGCCCTGGGGCGGTTCTCCCTGGGGTTGCCCTCCCCCCTGGGGTACCTGCCCTCCCTGGAATTGGTGTCCCCCTATGGATCCCCGCTGGATGATGTGCGAACAATTCTCCATGATCCGGGAGATGTATTCACTGGTGCAGGATATGCATGAAATGATGACAGAGAGGCACCGCCAGCCATGCTCCCGGGCTGAATAAAGAAAAAACTGTCCCAGAAATCTTTCTGGGACAGTTTTTCTTTTCCCACAATATTTGCCAAAGAACCGGTTCCCGTTATAATAAAAGAAGAATGCATTTACAGCAAATAATTTTCCCTTAAACCCTTCACTTTCCCCAGAGACCGAAAGGAAGTGTTCCGCAATGCAGACCGGGAAGGTCCCGCCGGAAATACTGCAAAGGGCCATCCTCCCCTTTACCGGGGCCAGGCGAAGCGAAGTCTTGATAGGGCCTAAATTTGGTGAAGACTGTACCGTCCTGGATCTGGGTGCATACCTCCTGGTTCTTTCCACAGATCCTATTACCGGGGCCACTGCCGCCCTGGGCAAGCTGGCCGTCCATGTTTCCTGTAACGATGTGGCCGCCATCGGCGCCCAACCGGTAGGTATTCTCTTTACCATTCTACTTCCCCGGGGAACCGGTGAAGATGTCCTCGCCCGGCTGATCCAGGAAATACACCACACGGCCGAAAAGCTAAATGTGGCCGTCCTGGGGGGCCATACGGAAATCACACCGGTGGTAACCCAGGTGGTTGTAAACGCAACAGCCGTCGGTAAGGTGGCCAGGGAAAACCTGGTTACCAGTTCCGGAGCCCGTCCAGGTGACGACATCATCCTCACCAAGAGCGCCGGACTGGAAGGTACGGCCATCCTGGCAGGGGAGCTTGCACCCCTGCTGTGCCGCCACCTGTCCCCGGCAATTCTGAAGGGGGCCCAGTCCCTGGGGGAAAACCTCAGTGTCGTCCCGGAGGGTATCATTGCCGCTAAAGCCGGAGCTACCGCCATGCATGATGTTACCGAGGGTGGTGTCCGGGGAGCCCTGGTGGAAGTGGCTACCGCTTCCGGGGTAGGCTTGGAAGTCTGGGAGGAGGCCATCCCCGTGGCACCAGAAACCCGGGCCATTTGCCGGTGCCTCGGTATTGACCCCCTGGGATTGATCTCCAGTGGTGCCATGCTGATTACTGCACCGCCCGGAAGTCGAGTCATGGCTGCCCTGGCCCGGGCCGGTATCCCCGCCCACATCATCGGCCGCACCCTCGCCCTGCCGGAGTTCTTCTTGGTCCAGAGCAGCGGGGAGAGGAAAGTCCTGACAGCACCGGAGCGGGACGAGCTCTACGCAGCCCTGGAAAAACATGCCGCCAGCAGGAACCTTTAATTGTCCCGCGAAAAAAGCATGGAATCCGGGCAATTATCAGCCCATCCCACAGTATGGGTCCAAAAGCCTACTGCTTTTCCAGAATACTAGACCGTAAGAGGAAAGTTAATAATTCTAAAGATAAGGGCCAGCCCCTTGTAGTGGGCTGACCCTCTTCTTTTACTTGCTAGGCCTTTACATCTTCTTTTTGCGCACTTTTCATGATATTGTAGGTCTCAACAACCAGGAAGATGGCCAGGACAAAGAGGAGGAGACCAGGAATACCAAGGACGTAGTTCTGGGCCGCCAGGTTGCTCCGGATCAGGAAATAGAGGGCTGTGAGGGTAACGATGAGCATAAAGACCATGGGATAGAAGGTAGCCCGGTAGTCCCGCCCCCGGCGCATGAGCCACACACTGACCGACAGGAGAGCCAGACCGGCCAGGAGCTGGTTGGCCGAACCAAAGATAGGCCAGATGGCCGACCAGTTCCCCGACAGGGCCAGGGCCCCGGCCAAAACCAGCCCCACCAGGGTGGCAATATACTTGTTGGTCAGGGCCGGTACCCGGGTCTCGAAGAACTCCTGGAAGGCATAGCGGGCCAGACGGGTAGCCGTGTCCAGGGAGGTGAGGCAGAAGGCATTAAGGGCCAAACCGCCAAAAACAACCCCAAAGCTCATGGGGATACCCAGGTAGGACAGGAAGGTCCCGATACCCTGGGAGAAGAGCCCCGTGGGCCCCCCCATCTCGGCCAGGGTGGTACTGTACCCTTCGGTAGTCAAAATGGCCGCCGTGGACAAGGCTATCAGGGCCAACAACCCTTCAATGAGCATGCCGCCATAACCGATGAGCCGGGCATCCTTTTCATTATTTAACTGCTTCGAGGTAGTGCCCGAGGAAACCAGGGAGTGGAATCCGGAAATGGCCCCACAGGCCACCGTGACAAAGAGCATGGGGAAGAGATACCCATTGGCGTCAAAACTGGTAAAGGCCGGCAGTTCAAAACTGGGCCTGCCGACTATAATCCCCAGAAGACCCCCGATAAGCAAGGCGTACAGGAGGAAAGAGTTCAGGTAATCCCGGGGCTGCAGGAGGATCCAGACAGGGGCTACAGAAGCAACAAAGATATAAGCCAGCAGGAAATAGGTCCAGGTAGTGGCATCAGCTACGATGGGATTGTTAAACCCGATATATATACAAAGGATAAGAAGGGCGACTCCGGCAACGGTGGTTATCCCCAGGGGCAGCTTCATCCGGTAGATGGCAAGACCGAATATAATAGCTAAAATGATAAAAAGGATTGAGGTAGTAGCAACTTCCGGTATGGACACAAAGACATCCCGGGTCAGGATGGTGAAGACAGAAACAACCAAGAGTAAGGTCAACCAGGAAAAGAGCAGGAAGAGAACCTGGGCCCGCTCTCCCACATTTCTCCTTACAATCTCACCGATGGACTTCCCTTCATGCCGGCTGGAAGCCAGGAGGGACGAGTAGTCATGGACCCCGCCGAAGAAGACGCTGCCGCCGATAATCCAGAGGGCTACCGGCACCCAGCCAAAGGCTGCCGCAGCAATGGGCCCCGTAATGGGCCCGGCCCCGGCAATGGAGGCAAAGTGGTGCCCCAAAAGCACCGGCGCCGAGGCAGGTACATACTCACTACCGTCATACATGGCATGGGCCGGCGTCTGGGCATCGGCTTTAATACCCATTACCTTATGGTCCAAATAGTCACCATAGAACTTATAGGCGACAACAAAGCAAATAAGGCCAATAAACAACAACCCTAATGCACCCACCAGAAATTCCTCCTTTCCGTTTCACTCCCTTGACCACCAAGTAGTGATAACTGATTTTTTCCCCACCTCCTCGTCGGAATCTATTTCTGGGGAAATCACTTCCCCTCTGTCAAGCGGGCCCTGCCCGGTGGGCCAGCCAGCCTGTCCGAACCAGGGGGACCTTCTCAGATATTGTTATAAAATAAACAACAATTTTGCGTACATACGACTGGGAGTTCAATTTCAGCGGCCGGAACCACAGATATCCTTTGGCCTATAGTATTTTTCGATTTCTCTACCCCTCCTGTTGGCAAAGACCCGGCCCTGAGCCAGGTCTACCAATACCAGGCGTATATCGCACCAACCGGCAAAACCCAGCTTAAACATCCGTCCGTACTTGAACCTCTTCGCAGTGCTGATGGCAGCCGGTGTAAACCCGGCAACCGCCACCAGGATGCCGTCCAAATAAGTGGACATATGCTCATCATGGGGCTTTACCAATTCATCTACCAGGGACTTCAGGTATCCGGTGAAGCTTGCCACTTCCGGCTCGTCAACAATTTTTTCTTCCACCTCAACTATGCCATACTGGTAGTTCTCATACCCGTAAATGGGGATGCTCTTAGTAATAAAATACTTTTCATTCCGGACTTTAGACCGGGCAAATATAGCCAGCCTTCTTCCACCCACCACCTTTTCCCGTTCCACATCATAGTAGGCGCTGTATCTTTCCGCCAGGGTTACGAGGTAGTCCTGCAGTATACCAGTCACCCATTTTCCTCCCCGCTGCCAAACTAGATATGTTACCATTCAGAAGCATGTATTTATTCCTTCTCCAAGGGGTTACCCAGTTCCTGCTGTGAAATGCAAAAAATGTCTCTCTTTCAATTTGCCTGAACATTCCCTCTTCTTTCTCCCTTTAGCCCCAATTACCACCAAACCCTATTCCTTGCCTAAATTTTTTGTATCTTTTCATCCCCTGGCAAAACCCTTTTGCAAACCCCGCCAGAAACGGAAAAACAAGTAGGCCTTTTGCAGTAGATCCCGGGAAAGGGGTAGCAGGGGACCGATCCCTTTTCCCTGCAGGAGGTTGTGCACACCAGCCAGCACACGTTCCAGTTCCCCAAAACTGGAACCAGCCCACAGCCGGACCAATTCCCTTTCCAGCTCAAGCCTTGGTTTAAAAATTTTCTCCAGGCGCTCCCGGTAGTCCTGCACTTCCCCCCGGGCAATGGTCCCGGCAGCCTCCCGGCCGCTCAGCAGGGCCATATCTATGCCCCCTCCGTGGAGGGGCGAGGTGAGGCCGGCCGCATCACCGGCCAGGATTACGTTGCCCCAGACCAACCGAGGCAGCATCTTGGCGGGACAGAGGCCGCCGCCCTTTTCTATGACCCCCGCTTCCGCCAATCCCGCTGCAGCAATTTCCCGGCGCAGCCAGGTCCAGAGGAGATTAAGATCCCGGTGGCCATACTCCTCGGCGAGCAAAGCGATACCGGCACTTGCTTTAGTTTCGGTCTTGGGAAAAATCCAAAAATAGCCCAGATAGTCAGGAGAAAATCCCACCTTTATACCATCCCGCAGGTGGCTGAAATCACCGGACAAAACGTATTGGGCTGTAACCAAACTGTGGGGCAGATAATAATCCCGAAAGCCATAAACAAGGGAGGTAACGGGGGGTACGCCGCTGGCATCGATGACCCAGTCGAACTCTTCACGCAGACGGGCATAGTTCCGGCGGGAGATGAACTGGTGTTCCCTTATCTCTACTCCCCTTTGCTTTAAGGTTTCCGCCCAGTGCTGCTGCCATTTTGCCCGGTCGATAATCCAGAGCCGTAGCCCCTCGGCACTAAATTCATACTCCTTTTCCGCCCGGAAGTAGAGGGATTGCACCTTAAACCGCACCGCGGCTTCCGGCGGGGCCAGAGACCGGAAAGGGTCGAAAAAACCTTCAGCACACCTGATCCCTTCCCCCACCTGTCCCTTTTCAAACAAGATGGCTTTCATACCCTGCCGCAGGGCTTCATCGGCGGCGGCCAGTCCCGCCGGGCCAGCCCCAATAATGGCTATCCGTTGGTTCATTCCCTTCCCTCCCCGTACTTTCTCTAGCCCCGCCCCCTGGGGAGCTGTTCGGTAAAGGCACCCGGCAGTCCTGCTTCCCCATCTCTAAAGTCGCACCCGCAGGCCGGAAGGGCAAATCCTACTCCTTCATCGTCCCAATGTTTTCCCTTGCGGATAATTGCGCTGACCCCATCGGGAAAGGGGAAAGAACGGACCAGAGCCCCGGACAGATACTCCGTTCCACATCCCGCTTCCCGATGCCGGCCGGCACTGCCTCTATGGCATAGAGATTGGCATGGATATCTGCCAGTACGGCAATGGCCACGGCAAAACCTCCCCTACATTAATTTAAGCCTAACAGGGGAGATTTATGCCAAGGAGCTACTTACACATGCAAAAGCCCGGGTGCGCCCGGGTTTTAATCACTTCCTTATTCATTCATCTGCCTTGAGGGCCGCAGGGGTATACCGGTTGGCAGGGTTCCACAGTAACCACTCCTCCAGACCCAGGTCCTCCACCGCCCGGATCTGGGTCCTGACCTCCTCCGGCCCGTAGGTATGGCCAAGGGAAAAATCCTGCAGCCACGGCCTCAGCTTGCCGTCCCCCTCTCCCAGGCGTTCCAGCGCATCCTGCAGGGACCGATAGATGGTTTCATAGGGAGCCTGGTTGGGATCCGGCAGGCCGAAGGTCCCCGGAGCATAATGGGAAGGATAGACCATGGGGCAGATATAGTCAACGGCCCCGGCCATATCTTCAAAGTACTGGCCAATACCCTGATCATTGTCCACAGAAGTTATAACACCAAAGATATCGGCAGACATGAAGACCGGATAGGGCTCAAGTTGTTCCCGGGCATAGGTAAGGAAATCAGTAATCACCTCTGCCTTTGACCGGCCGTCAGCCAGGGAGTATACTGCATCCTTAAGGGGCCCGTCTGAGGGGAAACGGACATAATCCCACTGGATCTCTTTAAACCCCAGTGTGGCTGCTTCCTGGGCCAGGGCAATATTATAGTCCCAGACATCCCGGCTGTGGGGATCTGTCCAGGCCAGCTTTTTGCGGTCGCGCCAGATGCCACCGCTGGACTTGCCCTTGATGGCCCATTGGGGGTTCCCTGCCGCCAGGACCGGGTCCTGAAACACTACAATCCGGGCAATGGCATAGATACCCCGTTCCTCCAAATCTGCCAGCAGCTCGGGCAGGTCGTCGATGGTCATCTCACCGGCACCCAGCTCCCGGGCAAGGGGCACCTGGGTCATGTAAGACACCACGCCGGTTGAATCCTTATAATCGATTACCACTGCATTCAGCTCTGTCCCTTCCACCAACTGGAACAGGGATTCACGCCGTTCCTTATCCCCGGCTGCCTGGGCGGAAAGATAAATGCCCCGGGCGGCAACCGGTTCCTTCACCTGCACCGGCTCTTCCGGCTCTTCCTCCGGCGGCTCTTTTTTGACCCCTTCTTCTCCTTCCAAATGAACCTCTTGCAGAGCCGCCTGCCGGCCGCCTCCTGTCACCGTTTTGGGTTCCGAGGCCACAGCCGCCGTAATAAAAAGCAGTGTAACCCCAACAGTAAGCATCGAAAACAGGGGCTTGTACATCTCCTTCCAAAAAGGGCCCATATTGTATTTTCTCCCCTCCCTGAAATTAGCGGAATAACCTGAATTTCCCTCCCAAGTCTATTTTACCTGATTCGATCCCTTTTTCCCAGATATAAATCCCGGATTTGTGTTTATGTCCGCCTGAGGAGGCTCCTGCAAAGGGAAAGGGGCCAACAGGACCATTGGTAAGGAACCTCGCGGGCCTTTCTTTTGCACTATGCCCCATTCGGGGAATAAACAATGCCCCTGGTAAGAAGGGGCGGGATAGTTCCACAGGTTCTAATTTTTCTGAAGGTAATAGTAATTGAAGAGGACCTTCACCGTTGCTGTTATGGGAATGGCCAGGATAATACCCAAAAATCCGAACAATCTCCCTCCCACCAAAATGGCCACAATAACGGAAAAGGGATGGAGATCGACGGCCTTACCCAATAACATGGGAGTCAAGACAAAGGAATCGATGATTTCAATCACTGCATAGAGGATAATGACCATGATGGTGAGGGCCAGGGATTGGGAAAGGGCAATTGCTATTGCGGGCACTGCAGCCAGATACGGCCCAATATACGGGATCAGGTTCGAAACCCCGACCAGAACCCCCAGCATCAGGGCAAAGGGCATCCCCATAATGCTCAGCCCCAACCAGCTAGCAATGCCCACCAGGGTACAACGGACTAAATGCCCCCGCAAATAGGCTCCCACCTTGGCGTCTATGGTCCCAAGGATACGGAGGGCCTCCCGGCGCCAGGGACGAGGTATATATTCGGCCACAGCTTTTTTTATCTTTTCCAGATCCCGCAGGAGGTAAAAAACCAGGAAAAGGACAATAACAAGCTCGGCCAGACGGGAAACAATTGTCACCGTCACCTTAGTGGCCTGGTTCAGGATCTGCTGCAAGTTGCGGGGGAGCTGCTGCAGGAAATTCAAAAGAAAATCAACCACCTCGGGACGGGCAAGGATGTCCCCCAGCTCCTCTATGTAAGGTTGGAAATAGGGGCTGTACTGTGGTAAAAACCGGGCAAGTTCCCGCAACTGGGTGATAATTATAGGGGTAACTAAATACAACATCAAGACCAAAAGAAGAAGAAAACTGATATAGACAATAATTACCGCCAGCAGGCGCGGCATTTTCTTAAACCGGGTAAGGTAATCAACTGCCGGACTAATGCTATAAACGATCAAAAAGGCAATTACCACCAGGTGAAGTACCCAGAAAACGCGTGCCAGGGTAAGCACCATCCCCGCCGTCACCACAAAGGCCAGGGCCAATTTAAAGGCAAAACTCAACTGCCGGTCCTTCACCTTAATCCCCTCACAGACAATTTTCCCGCTCCCTTCTATTATAACAGGTTTTTCATTTTCGCGACAGGAAAAACAAAGGGGGTAGCTTGACTTAGCCCAATGTCCTGCGCAGGCTGGCTATGTGCTCCGGGGTGGTACCGCAACAACCCCCGATGAGGCGGGCTCCTGCCGATACCAGCCGCGGGCCCCAGAGGGCAAATTCCATTGGCCCTACAGGATACACAATCTTCTCCACTTCATCAAGGACGGGCAATCCGGCATTGGGCTGGGCACTTACCGGTACTGTTACGGTTTTGGCCAACCTTTCTACAATGGAGACAATCTCCGCCGGCCCCAGGGTGCAATTAACCCCTACCGCCTCCACACCCAGATCGGCCAGGGTGCGGCGCCCGGCCTCCTCGGGGGTAACACCAAAGGTTGTCCGTCCCTTTTCCGTAAAGGTCATTTGCGCCAAAATTGGTAGAGAAGAAACCGAGCGGGCTGCCTTAATGGCACACCGGATTTCAGCCAGATCCGCCATGGTTTCAATCAAGATCAGGTCCGGTCCTCCGGCGGCCAGGGCTTTTACCTGTTCCGCGAAGATAGCAAAGGCTTCCTCTTCGGTCACCTCTCCAACGGGAGCCAAATATTTCCCCAGGGGACCTACGGCAGCGGCCACGAATACTCCCTGCCCCACCGCTTCCCGGGCCAATTCAACGGCTTTTCGGTTAATTTCCGCCACCCGGTCGCCCAGGTTATAATGCTCCAGCCGGATCCGGTTCCCACCAAAGGTGTTGGTCTCGACCACATCGGCCCCGGCAGCGCCATAGGCCTGATGGACTCCTTTAACCTTCTCCGGGAACAAAAGGTTCCATTCCTCAGGACACTGTCCCGCCTCCAATCCTTCCCGCTGCAGCATGGTCCCCATGGCCCCATCGAATAATATAATTCCCTCTTCTTGTAAACGCTGCCGAAAGTCCATTACCCGGGCCTCCCAACTTGTAATTTAATGGTAACATTATTGTATATTACCAATACCGGAAAAATTATCAAACCGAAATAAAACCCGGCTTTCTCAAGAGAAAGACGGGTTTGGCAGTCGACTGGCTCCCCGGGCAGGACTCGAACCTGCAACGACTCGGTTAACAGCCGAGTGCTCTACCATTGAGCTACCGAGGATCATCTATTCAGTAAAGTATAGTATACCCAGTCCAGGGGAAACTGTCAA
>DUVO01000264.1 GCA_012841005.1 Bacillota bacterium
AGCAGATGGTGGCGGCATGAAGGAGCTCTTTACCGTAGTTACTGTGGCTGAGGCCAGAGATATTTTAACCCGGCTTAGGACCCTACCGAGAAGGATGAATAAATTGGTCCCCTAGGTAAATAATAGCTATAGATAAGTAAATAATGAGGAAACGGGAGCAATAAGGAGATTTAGCCCATTCTTGAAAAATAAACGCTAATAATTTATATTAACTGCCATTCTTACTATTTGCCCTGAACACTGCCATTTACTATTATTAGTATTAGATATTAGCACTCACTACATGTGAGTGCTAACGAATAGATCAGGTAATAAAAGGAGGGTTATTGTTATGAAGGTTAAACCTCTAGGTGATCGGGTACTAGTTAAACCAGTGACAAGGGAAGAGAAGACCAAGGGCGGGATTGTTCTCCCGGACACTGCCAAGGAAAAGCCCCAGGAAGGGGAAGTTATTGCTGTTGGCAACGGTAAACTCCTGGATAATGGGGAAAGGATTCCCCTCGAAGTTAAGGAAGGTGACAAGGTTATTTATTCCAAGTTTGCCGGTACCGAGATCAAGCTGGATGATGAAGAACACCTGATCTTGAGCGAACGGGATATCCTGGCTATTGTTGAATAACATTGCCAAAACAAGATAAAGGAGGGTATTACATATGGCCAAACAGCTTTTATACAGAGAAGAAGCCCGGCGGGCTCTTGAAAAAGGGGTAGAAAAATTGGCGGCGGCCGTTAAGGTTACTATGGGCCCCAAGGGCCGGAACGTTGTTTTGGATAAAAAATTTGGTTCCCCGACCATCACCAACGACGGGGTAACCATTGCCCGGGAAATTGAGCTGGAGGATCCCTTTGAAAATATGGGTGCCCAGCTGGTGAAGGAAGTTGCCACCAAGACAAATGATGTGGCTGGAGATGGCACTACCACCGCTACCCTGCTGGCTGAGGCCATCATCAAGGAAGGACTTAAAAATGTCACAGCTGGTGCCAATCCCATGATCCTGCGGCGGGGTATCGAAAAGGCGGTTGAAGTTGCCGTTGAAGGCATCAAGAAAAACAGCAAGACCGTCGAGAGCCGGGAAGCAATCTCCCAGGTTGCCGCTATTTCTGCCGACAATGAAGAGATCGGAGAACTGATTGCCGATGCCATGGAAAAGGTCGGCAAAGACGGTGTCATCACCGTTGAAGAATCCAAGGGAATCGGTACCACTCTGGATGTGGTGGAAGGGATGCAATTTGACCGGGGCTATATCTCCCACTATATGGTAACCGATACAGATAAAATGGAGGCAATCCTTACTGACCCCTATATCTTGATCACAGACCGCAAAATTAGTGCCATTAATGATCTTCTTCCCATTTTAGAAAAGGTTGTCCAAACAGGTAAACCCCTCCTGGTCATAGCTGAAGATATGGAAGGGGAAGCCCTGGCAACGCTGGTTGTAAACAAACTGCGGGGAACCTTCACTGCCGTGGCCGTAAAGGCTCCCGGCTTTGGTGACCGTCGCAAGGCAATGTTGCAAGATATTGCCATCCTCACCGGTGGTACCGTTATTTCTGAAGAGGTCGGCCTGAAACTCGATGCAGCTGAGCTTAGCATGCTGGGCAATGCCCGTCAGGTGCGGGTGAGCAAAGAAGAAACCATTATTGTCGATGGCCGTGGGGACACGGAGCAGGTCAAGGCCCGTATTAACCAGATCCGGACTGAGATTGAGGGAACCACCTCCGACTTCGACCGGGAGAAGCTCCAGGAGCGTCTGGCCAAATTAGCCGGCGGCGTAGCCGTTATTGAAGTGGGTGCGGCCACCGAGACGGAACTGAAGGAGAGGAAGCACCGGATCGAAGATGCCCTGGCCGCCACCCGGGCCGCCGTGGAGGAAGGGATCATTGCCGGCGGTGGTACCGTCCTCATCGATGTCCTTCCGGCCCTAGATGAACTAAAGGTAGAAGGCGATGAAAAGGTGGGTGTCGATATCGTCCGTCGGGCTCTGGAAGAACCAGTTCGGCAGATTGCCACCAATGCCGGAGAAGAGGGTTCGGTCATCGTTGAACATGTCAAGAGTAAACCTGTCAACGTTGGCTTTAATGCCCTGACGGGAGAATATGTAGATATGTTTGCAGCCGGTATTGTTGACCCGGTTAAGGTAACCAGGTCAGCACTGCAGAACGCTGCCAGCATTGCCGCCATGCTCTTGACGACCGAGGCGGTAGTAACGGACATCCCCGAAGAAAAAGAAAACACGCCTCCAGCCCCTCCCATGATGTAAGGAGGACAAAAGGCACCGTAACCACGGTGCCTTTTTTGGTTATAGTGAATTAAGATGCCTTCCGCTGCTTATCCTTGACAGTAGGGGAATCTTCCGCTATATTCATCTCAGTATAGGCGGCGTTTTTGAATCAATCTTTAGGAAGGGCCAAGGAGGGACATGGATGTGACCGGTAAAGAGGAAGAAAAGATTATAATTCTAGATTTTGGCGGCCAGTACAGCCAGCTGCTGGCCAGGCGGGTGCGGGAAGCCCGGGTTTTTTGTGAAGTTTTACCCTATGATGCCCCCGTTGAAGAGCTCAAAGGGGAAAACCTGCGGGGGATAATCTTAAGTGGCAGCCCAGCGACGGCTTTTTCCGGGGAAGTCCTCCCCTGTTCCCCGGCTGTTTTCACCCTGGGTGTTCCGGTTCTGGGGATCGGTTACGGGATGCAGATCCTGGCCCACCAGCTGGGGGGAAGGGTGGCCTGGTCGAAAAGTTTGGCCTCCGGTCGGACCCAACTGCGTGTCATACAAGCCCAGGACCTCCTGGCCGGTGTCAATGATGGGGAGACGGTCTGGATGGACCACGGTGTTGCTATTGAAAGCCTGCCGGCGGGATTTGACCTTATTGCCTGTACCTGGGATGTCCCCGTTGCGGCCATGGCTGATCTGGAAGGTAAATTCTATGGAGTACAGTATCATCCCGAGGTCAGGGAGACCCCGGGGGGGATGGAGGTCATCAAGAACTTCCTGTACCGGATCTGCGGGTGTCAGGGCTTGTGGACCACTGCTGCCTTTGTTGAAGATCAGACGGAAACCATAAAGGCCCAAGTCGGTGAGGGCAAGGTTCTCTGTGCCCTGAGCGGAGGTGTGGATTCTTCCGTGGCGGCGGCCCTGGTGCACCGGGCGGTAGGGGACCAGCTGACCTGTGTTTTTGTCAACCACGGCCTTCTCAGAAAGGGGGAGGCCGAAGAGGTCCGGCATACCTTCGCCGCTAAACTGGGGGTGAACCTGGTTTATGTTGATGCCAGGGAGCGTTTCCTGGGGCGGCTGGCCGGGGTTACCGACCCGGAGAGAAAACGGAAAATAATCGGAGAGGAGTTCATCCGGGTCTTTGAGGAGGAAGCAGGCAAGCTGGGCCATTTGGACTACCTGGTGCAGGGGACCATTTATCCCGATGTTATCGAAAGTGGAACGGCCCCCGGCACCCGGTTGGTCAAGTCCCACCACAACGTGGGGGGGCTGCCGGAGGACATGAACCTGAAACTGTTGGAACCCCTGCGGGAATTGTTTAAGGATGAGGTCCGGAGGGTGGGTTCTGAACTTGGCCTGGACGAGGAGCTCCTGTGGCGGCATCCCTTCCCGGGTCCGGGTTTGGCTGTGCGTATCATTGGGGAAGTTACAGAGGAGAAGCTGGCCATCCTGCGGGAAGCCGATGCCATAGTGGTAGAAGAAATCAAAAGGGCCGGCCTGTACCGGGAAGTCTGGCAGGCCTTTGCCCTTTTGCCGGACTTACGCAGCGTGGGGGTAAGGGGTGATGGGCGGACCTATGCCCATACCGTGGCCATCAGGGCAGTAACCAGTATCGATGCCATGACTGCAGACTGGGCCCGCCTGCCCCACGAAGTGTTGGCCTCAATTTCCGACCGGATTGTCAAGGAAGTCGAGGGAGTAAACCGGGTCGTTTACGACATCACTGCCAAACCTCCCGCGACCATCGAGTGGGAGTAATAGGGTGGCAAAGGCTCCGGCATTACGAACAATATATTTGGTTTTTCAGATAATGTTCGGATCACCCCTTGACAGGCGGTCCCCGGCGCTGATAA
>DUVO01000095.1 GCA_012841005.1 Bacillota bacterium
ATGGGGGCAGGGTTCTGCTCAAACAAGTGCCAATCTTGATCATAGCCTTTATCCTGGCCGGATACCTGGAGGTACTGCTGCCTCCCGAACTGGTCCGGAATTGGTTGGGGACGGAAGCAGGGTTTAAGGGGGTAATTATCGGCAGCCTGGTCGGCGGCCTGATTCCTTCCGGCCCTTATGTGGCTTATCCCATCATTGCTTCCATGCACAAGGCCGGGGCTAGCCTGGCAACTGCAGTTGCCTTCGTTACCGGCTGGATGCTGTGGAGTACCAGCAGACTTCCCTTTGAATTGGCCCTTTTCGGCCCCCGCTTTACCGCTTTGCGCCTGGCACTGTACCTGGTTTTTCCTCCCCTGGCGGGGGCAGCCGTTCTTTTCCTGTGGGGTTGATGATACCTGTGCATCCCTGGCCAGGTGTCCTAATTGTCAAAATGGCGTCGAAGGGGAGGTTTTGCCGTTGTCAGAGACCCTGGTACGGGAAAGAACATTATTGGGGTTCTTATGATTGGTTTAGGCGCCGGTGGCACTAAAGCCAGTTTGTTGCCGGGTAAAACAAAATGCACGGCCG
This sequence comes from Bacillota bacterium, assembly GCA_012841005.1. Lineage (GTDB taxonomy): Bacteria > Bacillota > DTU030 > DTU030 > DTU030 > DTU030. The sequence goes on from DUVO01000095.1 coordinate 568, forward strand.
CCTTGCCGTGCATTTGAGAGGGGGTTCACAAAGGTATTTAATCTCCTCGGTAATTGTATTTTAAAGTATTAGTATTACGATTATATTACAGGTAAATTACGGGTATATTACAAGTTTTTTTCGTCGTGAACATGTCGTTGTCTAAACATTTACATACCAAGGGCAAAGCATATCATGACATAACTTACTGCTGCAACCACCGTCTCCACCCCCAGGCCCACGAAGAAGGGTTTTAACCCGGCCTTCATCCGGCTGAATTCGGTAGAGAGGCCAACTCCCGCAAAGGTTAAAAGGAAAAACCACTTGCTCAAGTTATCTAGGGCCTTTACCTGGCCGGGGTCAAAGACCCCCAGGGTTGCAAACAGGGAAAAGGCTAAAAAGCCCAGGAGGAACTTGGGAAAGCGCGACCAAAGGAAGGCTGCCTTATTTTCAACCTTGCCCCGCAGGCCCTTGCGGGCATACAAAAGAGCAACCAGAAGGATAACAACTCCCATCAGGGCATTGCGGGATAACTTAACCACCGTCGCCAGATTCCCTGCCGCTTCCGAGTAGGCAAAACCGGTGGCTACGGCGGCGGCTGTATTGTCCAGGGATAACCCGGTCCAGAGTCCAAAGAACTCATCGCTTAATCCCCACATGTGCCCCAGGAGGGGGAAGAGGAAGACCATAATGGCCCCGAAGACCATAATGGTGGCAATGGCGTAACTGGAATCTTCCTCCTTGGCACCGATGGCCCCCGTTGCCCCAATAATGGCCGAAACACCGCAGATACCCACTCCTACTCCGATCAAGGTTCCCAATCTCTCTGAAATACCGAAAAGCCGCCCGAAGCAGGTAGCTGTTAACAGGGAAAGGAAAATCACTACCACCACCAGCACCAGGCCGGTAGCGCCGATGGAAATAATATTTTGCAGGGCGAGGCGGCTACCCATTAAGACAATCCCGGTTTTTAGCCAGAATTCGTAGGTGTTTATACCGGGTACAAAGATCTGGGGAATATTGATCGTGTTCCGCAGGACCATACCGATGGCGATGGCGAAGAGGACGTATTCCGTGTGGGGGACATAGTTGGCCACAATTTTACCCAGGTAACCGACGATAAAAAGGAGGCAGATACCAGGAAGATACTTGGCAGAGCCCAACCCAAAGCTTATGCCCCGTGAGAGGCGCATGGTCACTTCATTGACTGTCAATGTCAACCCTCCCCATGAGTTACTACCAGGGTACGGTGCTGATGAACCCGGTCTTCACGGCCAGGAAAAAAGCACCGGCCAGCACTAGAGCCCACCAGTCCAGGGATAATTTGAAGTTGGCCATTTTTTCATCTCCTTTCGGCGGGAATGGCCAGGGGGGAAGAATTCAAGAAGGATGCTGTGTTAAGTCCCCGGATGGAAGCCTTGAGGGTATCTCCCCGCAGACCGCAGCGCAGGGATTCTACGGCCAGGACATCACCGGGCTGGATGTTACCAAGGTTGACATTGGGACCGAAGCGGAGAATAAGGGTTTGCTGTTGGTTCTTGAGGGGAGCTTCCCAGATGACGGATTCCAGTTTTTCCACACCCCTAATCAGCCGCTCCAGGTCATCCTTAAGAACTCGTCCTTCCTTATCATAGATAACTACACCCTTACCCGATTCCCGGCCTTCAATAATGACACCCAAAACCCCGGCCTCCAGATCCATGGCAATTTGTTCCTGCATGCGTTTTTCCGGCATTCTTTCTTGTGGATCCTTTTTCCCAACTTCACTGATGACCTTAAGGCCGTAGCTTTTTGCCTTCTCGATAGCTTTGATCCTTGTGGCGGGAGACATATCAATGGTACCGTCTGACACTTCAACACAGGTAAAGCCCAGGTCTACAGCCCGCTGGAGAAAACTATCCAGTTTTCCCTGGAGGATGGCTATCTCCAGGAAGGTGCCGCCGGGGAAAATATCCACATTGTAAGATTTGACCAATTCAATTTTCTGTTGGAGAAGTTTTGTGGGATAAAATGCGGAAGTGCCGAAGGTTAGTTTAATAAAATCGATGTAATCAGAGGCAAGTTCCAGCAGGTCCCTGGTTTCTGTGATCCCCAAACCCTTGTCTATTACCATGGTAAGACCCAACTGGCGGGGTTTGCGATACCTACCGGGCAGGGGAAATTCAATTACCTCTTTCCAAGCCTTTTGCTCCAACATCATCCACTCCTTTCGCGACTCAGTGTTGTTCTTTCGCATTCTATTCCTCACAGGTGATAATGGTAACTTGTCCAGGAGAATTCTGATGCATCTTGGGGAATAATTCCCGCTAAGTTTCTGTCAGCTCAAACGGGTATGGTTTGGGAAAAGTAATTATTACCGGGAAAAAATCATACTAAATTTCAGCACAAAAAAGGAAAATCAAGAGGTAATATCGAACTGTTGGATTGAGGAAGGGGGATGGGGACCAGGTGAATGAAAGGGAAGAAAAGGCTTCTTTGAGAGCAGATCGAGCCAAAAAAATTTTCCTGGAAGGGGCAAACTGCTCCGAGTCTATGTGGCAGTCATTTTGTGAGGGTTTAGATCAGGATGAACAGGGGTTAGGCAACTGTTTGGCAGGAGGTTTTGGTGGAGGTGCCGGGGCCGGGGATCTTTGCGGTGCCATTGCCGGGGGCATTCTAGTTTTGGGACTTCATTATGGAAGGCTCCCGGGAAAGCCACGTAATGCCAGG
>DUVO01000032.1 GCA_012841005.1 Bacillota bacterium
ATTCGGGAAGGTGACCCCCTTGAGATCTTTGTGGATAGAGAAGGAGAAGTAATCCTGAAAAAGTATTCCCCTATTGGAGAATTAGGAGACTTTGCTCAGGAATATGCGGATTCCTTATATGATGCTATTGGGCATATAAATTTAATTGCCGACAGGGATAATATAATTGCCGTTGCCGGTGCCCCGAAAAAGGAGTTTATGAATAAGGCCATTGGCGCAGCGGTGGAAAAGGTTATGGAAGACAGGAAAGCAGTGGTGATCAATAATCCCAAGGAACACAAGTACTGCAAGGAATGCCTGACGGAAGACGATGAATGCAAATTTACCGCAGAGGTAATAGCTCCCATCATAGCCGAAGGTGACCCCATTGGTGCGGTTATTATCTGTACGAAGTCACCTGACGTGAAAATGACGGACCTGGAACTGAAACTGGCCGAGACTGCAGCCGGATTTCTCGCGAAGCAGATGGAACAGTAGAGGGATACAGGGCAGAAAATATCTCAACAAGTAGCGAGCGCTTGTTCGCTACTTTTTCATGATCTGCCGGCCAGGATACCAGGAAGGGACTGTTTATACAAAAAGTTAACCCCCCAATTGCAGCCTTTTGTGCCTCTGTGTAATATACTATACTGGACTGGGCACTGGACTGGGCGGGAGGAAAAATACTGGCCTCGGCGAAGTAGTGAAGCAATGATAGAGAAGAAGGAAGGGAGATTGACCATGCAGAAGAAATTATACCGTTCCGAGGAGCAGAGGATGCTGGCGGGGGTGTGCGGCGGCCTGGCCGAATACTTTGATCTGGATGTGACCATAGTGCGTCTGGCCCTGGCCTTTATTATCTTTTTTACCGGTATCTTTCCCGGCCTAATTTTTTATATACTGGCGGCGGTGATCATTCCGGCAAAGTCCGGGAGAAGGCTGGATTAGGCATGGGGCTGGGGCAAGGATTTTGCAGTTGACAATTAACAATTATGGGCGGCCTGCGGCCGCCCGTTCGACTTCTCCCTTGCCTTTATATCTCTATGCTGTTTTTGGGGTAGCTGACTGCCGACAACGTGCTCTGGAAATAGCATTTCATAAGCCGTCTGCCTATGCCAGTCCGGCGACATCTGCGCGGCCGCCCCTTCTGGAGGTTAGAAGGCAGTCGCCGGCTTTGCAAAGTGGCCAGCCTTGCTTAAAGTGACAGAGACAGACACCTATAAAGCCACGATTCTGTAGTAAAATAGGGAAAAGTTATGGAAATAAGGAGATTATCCCTTCTAGTTGCCCCAGTTGGGAAAATACCATCTTGCCAAAATAAGCGGGACGTGCTAAGATAAAGCCTAAATTCTACAACATAAAAACAAATGTCCACAGAGTGGAGACACCGGTGAGGAGGCAGAAAGAGATGTCGATTCTGGTCCAGAAATACGGCGGGAGCTCGGTGGCTACACCGGCCCGGATTAAAGGGGCAGCCAAACAGATTGCCCGGGCCCGGGAAAAATACGACCGGGTGGTAGTGGTTATTTCGGCCATGGGCGATACTACCGATAATCTGTTGGAACTGGCCCGGCAGATAAGTGGGAAACCGTCTCCCCGGGAGCTTGATATGTTAATCTCCACCGGGGAACAGCAATCTTCCGCCTTGTTGGTTATGGCCCTGCTGGAAATTGGCTGTCCCGCCATTTCCCTTACAGGGGCCCAGTCGGGTATCAGCAGCAGCAATGTCCACACCAGGGCGGAGATTTTAAAAATTGACCCGAGTCGGGTGGTAAAGGAACTGGATGAGGGCAAGGTAGTGGTGGTGGCCGGTTTTCAGGGAGTGAACGGCAACGGCGATATCACCACCCTGGGCAGGGGAGGGTCGGATATCAGCGCTGTGGCCCTGGCCGTTGCCCTGGGTGCACCCCTGTGTGAGATATATACCGATGTTGAGGGGGTATATACGGCAGATCCGCGGATGGTAAAAACGGCCCGGCGCCTCGATGAGATATCATATGAGGAAATGCTGGAACTGGCAAGTCTAGGGGCGAAGGTGCTTCACCCCCGGGCGGTGGAGTTTGCCCAGAAGTTTAACGTTACTCTCCACGTTCGTTCCAGTTTTACGTGGACAGAGGGTACTTTGGTAAAGGGGGTAGAACAATTGGAGAACAAACGGGTGGTAAGCGGGGTGGCCTGTGATTTGAATACGGCCAAGGCAGTTATTTTAGGGGTGCCGGACAAGCCCGGAGTGGCTCAGCGGGTCTTTTCCACCCTGGCCGAGGCCAATATCAATATCGATATGATTATCCAGAGTATGATGCGTGATGGCAGGAACGACATTGCCTTTACTGTGGAGCGGAGTGCCCTGCCGGAAGCTATTGAGATTATGGAAAGGGTGGCCGGGGAATTGGGGGCAGAAGGTGTTGCCCATGATTCCGGGGTGGCCAAGATTTCCATTGTCGGGGCCGGGATGGTGAGCCATCCTGGAACGGCCGCTACCATGTTCGGTGCCCTGGGGGATGCGGGGATCAATATTGAAATGATCAGCACTTCGGAGATCAAGATTTCCTGCCTGATCCAGGAGGCCGATGCTCAAAAGGCCATGCAGGCCATTCACGAGCGCTTTCACCTGGATGCCTGAACCGGGGAGCACTGGTAAAATATTTTAGAATGTCATGGTAGTGGCATGGGGACCTTTCTCCTGTTACAGCGAATATTGCTCTCCTTTCCATTTTCATGTTGCAGGTGGTCTAATACCAGAGGAGACAAAGGAAAGGTCCCTATGCCATCTTTTGCCTTTTGTATACGGTGGGGACCCTAAGGGGGATAATTATAAGCGCAGATCAGAAAAAGGATTTGGCGCGCTTTCCTTGTTTTCTGGGGAAGGGTTTTCTGTTATGATAGAGAAAGGGCAAAATGTTGGGAGAGAAAGGGAGATAATTAGTGGGAAAACAGTCTTTCATGGCCGGAGCTTTTATCCTTGCGGCCGCGGGAATCCTTACGAAAATATTTGGTGCCCTGTACCGGATTCCCCTCACCTGGCTCATCGGGGACGAGGGAATGGGCCTGTACGGGATGTCTTACCCCATCTATACAATGCTGCTGGCCCTCTCCACGGCCGGCATTCCGGTGGCAATTTCCAAGCTGGTTTCGGAAAAGATAACCCAGGGGGATTACCGGGAAGCCCACCGGGTTTTCCGGCTTTCCCTTTTTATCCTGGCAGCCACCGGTCTGTTTTTTTCCGTTCTTCTCTTCTTTGGAGCCCGCCCCCTGGTGGAAGGGGGGTATCTGGCGGACACAAGAGCCTATTATGCTGTGGTCAGTATCGCACCGGCCGTTTTTTTCGTCTCTGTTATGTCGGCCTATCGTGGGTTTTTCCAGGGGATGCAGACTATGGTGCCGACGGCCCTGTCCCAGCTGGTGGAACAGCTGGTCCGGGCGGCGACGGCACTCTTCCTGGCCTATTACCTGGTTGGACGGGGTATTGAATATGCTGCGGCAGGGGCTGCCTTCGGGGCTGTGACCGGAGCCCTGGCGGGCTTATGTCTCCTTTTGTACTATTATGCCCGCAAGCGCCCTGTCTTCACCGGTCCCCCCCTTGCTCCGGGGAAGGAGAGCAGTTGGGAGATAACCCGGAGGATTGTTAAACTGGCTGTCCCCGTTTCCCTTGCCAGCCTGGTTATGCCCCTGGTGCAGAATATCGATGTGGTGATTGTACCGGCCCGGTTGGGGGTAGCGGGGTATACCATCGAGGAGGCTACCGCCCTTTTTGGGCAGCTCTCCCAGATGGCAGCCACCCTGATCAACCTCCCCACCATTATTACGGTGGCCCTGTCCGTGAGTCTGGTGCCGGCCATCTCCGAGGCCTTTACCCTGGGGAATTACGGGCTCATCCGGTCCCGGGTAGCCGCCGCCGTAAGGGTCACCATTATTCTGGAACTGCCGGCCTTTGTGGGCTTGTACATTCTGGCCGATGAGATTATGGCCCTCCTCTACGGACATCCCGAAGCGGGAACGGCCCTTTCGGGTTTGGCGGCCGGGGTTTTGTTCCTGGGTTTACACCAGACTACCTCCGGGGTCCTCCAGGGGCTGGGGCGAACTGATATACCGGTGAAAAACCTGCTGGTGGGGGCGGTTTTTAAGGTGCTCCTGACCTATATATTAACGGCCAATCCGGTCCTGGGAATCAAGGGTGCAGCCCTGGGGACGGTGACGACCTTTATCATTGCCTCAAGTCTTAACCTCCTGGCCATCGCCCGCCTGGTTGGTTTCGACCTGGAGGTGAAGGAAATGGTTCTGAAGCCCGCCCTGGCTGTGGCCGTTATGGCCCTTGGCGTTATGCAGTCTTACCGGTTCCTTCTGCCCTCCTGGGGCAATTCCCTGGCGACTCTGGCGGCCATCGGGAGCGGGGTAATGGTATACGGTATTGTTTTGTTCTTGGTCGGGGGGATCGGGGCCCGGGATTTGGAGATGATCCCCTGGATCGGCCCTAAACTGGC
>DUVO01000168.1 GCA_012841005.1 Bacillota bacterium
ACCCTCTGCCCGGGATCCCCCGCCTGGAAACCCCCATTGTCCCAGGCGGCAGCCAGGGAAAGGGGGGCCCATTTTTCCACGATCCCGGCAATATCACCGGCCCTTACAGGCATTCCCTGATCCCCTCCAATCGTGCCAGTCTAGTTTTTATTTCCCGCATCCGCTCCCAGTTTTCCGTTGACAGGCCTGCCTTCCCTTCCATCTGGGCCAAAATGGCCCGTTCCCTTTCTATGAGGATATTCAGATGTTCCGGAAGTAAAGGATGCCTGTCCGCCACCAGGCGCGGCCCAAGGGTCAAGGTCACTTCTGTGCTGGCATCCTCCAAACCATGTTCCGCCACTATGACCTCATAAAAACGACCTTTTTCTTCCACGAGGGCCTCGGCGCTGATCCGGAAATAATGACGGCTGAGCCACAGCCTAAGTTCTCCGGCCTCGGTCATGGGCTGGAGAATAAAGCGACAGACCGATTCCGTTACCCCGGGGCAGTCGCACAAGATTTTCCTGATGGTCCTGCCCCCCATCCCGGCCAGTATTACCACATCTGCTTCCCCTGGGGCCAGGACTTTGAGACCATCGCCCCATCTGACCTGAATGTAATCAGCCAACCCACTTTTCTGCACCTGACTGGAGGCTAAAAGGTACGGTTTCTCATTAATCTCTCCGGCAATAACCCGGGGACAGATCCCCTTCTTTACCAGGTACACCGACAACAAAGCATGATCACTGCCTATGTCTGCTGCTATGCTTCCCTCGGGTACCAGCAGCGCAACCTGTTCCAGGCGCGGGGAAAGATTCATATTACCCCCCCTGCACGGTGATGAAAAACAAAAGGCAGGGAGAAAAACTTCCTGCCTTCCGCCTATTCTAAGAAATCCTTCAGCTTTTTGCTGCGGCTGGGATGCCGGAGCTTACGCAATGCCTTGGCCTCAATCTGGCGGATCCGTTCCCGGGTTACACCAAAGATCTGGCCCACCTCTTCCAAGGTGCGGGCCCGGCCATCATCAATCCCGAACCGCAGGCGCAGGACCTTTTTCTCCCTTGGCGTCAGCGTTTCCAGTACTTCTTCTAATTGCTCCTTGAGCAGGGCAAAGGAGGCAGCATCAGCCGGGGAGGGGGCATCATGATCTTCGATAAAATCCCCCAGGTGGCTGTCTTCCTCTTCACCAATAGGCGTCTCGAGGGACACAGGTTCCTGGGCAATCTTCATCACTTCCCGGACCTTTTCCTCGCTTATCCCCATTTCTTCGGCAATCTCTTCCGGCAGGGGATCACGCCCCAGTTCTTGCAAAAGCTGCCGGGAAACCCGGACCAGTTTATTGATAGTCTCTACCATATGCACCGGGATCCGGATTGTACGGGCCTGGTCGGCAATGGCCCTGGTGATAGCCTGGCGAATCCACCAGGTAGCATAGGTGCTGAATTTAAACCCCTTGCGGTAATCGAATTTTTCCACCGCCTTGAGGAGCCCCAGGTTTCCTTCCTGGATCAGGTCCAGAAATAACATACCCCGTCCCACATAGCGCTTGGCAATACTCACGACCAGTCGAAGGTTTGCCTCAGCCAGAATCCTTTTTGCGTTTTCGTCACCCTGTTCCATTCTCTTGGCCAGTTCGATCTCTTCCTGCGCTGTCAATAACGGTACCCTTCCAATCTCTTTTAGATACATACGCACTGGATCATCTATAGCTATCCCTTCCGGGACAGTTATATCCAACTCTTCCTCAATGGGGGCATCGGGAGACCCTTCCTTATCTCCTTCATCAACAACTTCAATACCCATTTCTGTTAACACTTCATAGATACGATCAATCTGGTCTGGATCCAGGTCAACATCCTGTAAAGAGTCCATTATCTCATTATAGGTCAAGAGACCTCGCTTTTTCCCCTTGAGCAAGAGGGCATCCAAGCTTTCCAGTTTTGGTAGTTCGATCTTTTTGGCCATTGCAACTACCCCCCTTCCTGATACCGGATTAGCACCGCTGCCTTTTTTCCTATTCCAACCGATGCAATTGTTTCTGTTTCTCCTCTATTAACTCTATTAATAAATTCGCCTTTTCAGTGCTTTTCCCTTCCCTCTCCAGGGAAATAATTTGTTCCTGCAATACTTTTTTTTCCTCCAGCAGCTGCTGTTTCTTTACGGCAACCAGGCAATCCTTGATGCTTTTTTCCTTCTGCTCCAGAAAGTGCTCATCTTGTAGGGAGAGTCGGGAAAGAAGGGCCTTGGTTTCAGAGTCATCCACCCGGGCAAGCAACTCGGCAGGTGTGCATTGCCCTTCCCCGTGGGCCAACCACACAGCCCGGGCCAGATTCCGGTGGGCCCCAGCCGTAAACTGCTGCCAGGATACTTCCTCGACAATTATTTCCCGGGCTCCCTGGTCGAGGAGACAAAATGTTAAAAGGGCTTCTTGGGCCCGCAGGTAAGCCGATTTGACCTTTGGTTTTATTGGCTGATTGTGGAAGTCCTGATCTATATTATTCCTTTTCCCCGGTATTCTATCCCTTTCCTGCCCCCTTTTCCCCCTCCGGGCGCGATACTGCCTGATCTCGGCCCAAAGGGAAGCCTCACTGACCTCCAGGACCCCGGCGATTTTCTTCACCAGCACCTCCCGTTCCACCTGATGGTCGATATCGACCAGCAGCGGTACCAGACTATTGGTGGCCTGCATCTTTCCTTCCAGGGTCGAAAGGTCAACCTGGTCCTGCAGCATCTGCAGCCGGTACTCCACCAGGGGCAGGGCATTTTCCAGCAGTTGACCAAAGGCAGTAGCCCCCTTTTCCCTAAGATATGAATCAGGGTCGCTACCCTGGGGCAAGGGGACTACAGACACCTGACACCCCGCCTCCTTAAGAAGACGGAAACCGCGAAGGGTTGCTTCCTGGCCGGCAGTATCGGCATCATAAGCGATGAGAATCCGCCGGCAGTGTCGACTGAGTAGTCCGGCCTGATCGTAGGTCAAAGCGGTACCCAGGGAGGCCACTACATTGGGCCAGCCATATTGGTGGACAGCCAGGGCATCAAGGTATCCCTCCACCACCAGAACCCAACCCAGTTCCCGAATTGCCCCGGCTGCCAGATGGAGGCCGTAAAGGTTTTTTCCCTTGCTGTAGATGGTGGTCTCCGGCGAATTCAGGTACTTGGGTTGGGAATTGTCCAGGACCCGCCCCCCAAAGGCTACCACCCGGCCCCTTTGATCCCAGATGGGAAAAATCAGCCGGCTGCGAAACCGGTCATAGTAACCACCCGCTTTACCGGGTAGAGCCAATCCTGTCTTAATCAGTTGTTCGGCATCGTAACCCCGTTTACTAAAGAACTGGATCAGGTTACTCCAACCTGGAGGGGCATAACCCAGCATAAACTTCTTGATTGTTTCCCTCTCAATTCCCCGTTGCTGGCAGTAATTCCTGCCTTCCTCTCCCGGTGCAAGGTTAAGGAGAATATGGTGGTAAAAGCGAGCAGCCAGGGCAAGTATTTTGTAAAGGGTCTGACGTTCCCGGTACCTTTTCTGCTCGTGGGGGTCCTGCTCCTGCAGGGGAATGCCCGCCCGCTCGGCCAGGATTTCCAGGGCGCCTTTAAAATCAGTTTTCTCCCAAAGTTCAACAAACTTAAATACATCTCCCCCTACCTGACAGCCAAAACAGAAAAAAAGCTGCTTTTCCGGGGAAACTGTGAAGGATGGTGTTTTTTCCTGGTGAAAAGGGCACAAGCCGGTGTAGTTCTTACCCTGTTTTTTCAGAGGAACCCGTTCCCCAATAATCGTGACAATATCACTGGCTTCCCTTACCCTCTCAATCACCTCAGATAACATGTCAACCACCTATCCCTTAGGACAATTAGTATTCGCTGTTAAAAACCTTTTTCCTGCCCAGAGCCAAATAAATATACCCTATCCGGGTAAGACAGGGTAACAATCAGCAGAATCCAGGAGTTTAGCCAGGTTTTTCTTGAAACGCTGATTATCCGCCAGGGAGTGCCTACGCGGGCCTTTGGTCTTCCCTCCTCCTCTCCTCACCCTGGCACTTAGATAACGTTCAAAGAGGAGCCTCTCTATCCTGTCCCCGGAATAAATAAAACCCCTGGGCGAAATAGCAGCTGCTCCCCGGGACAAAACAAGGGCAGAGAGGCCATAATCTGCCGTCACCACAACATCTCCCGGGTCAACCAAATTGGTGATTACCATGTCGCTTTCCTGGTCAACACTGTCGACCCAAATGGTCTCGTGGGCTTCTATCTTTGCAGACCAATGGGCAATACTGGCCACATGGAGTACCTTAATACCCCGCTCACCGGCAACTTCAAGGGCAATCTGCCTTGTCGTACCAGGGCAAGCATCACCATCAAGAAGGATTTTCATTTTGCCCTTTGATTCTCCTTTAGTTTAGTTCCATTATTTCGTTATATCCCGGGGGAATTCCTTCCCCATGGGGCTTTCACTTTCTCTGCCCGGGAAAAAGGCGCCCGTGAACTAGGTTGAAGGAGCAGCCCTGGTATAATTGGGACATTTGCGACAGGCGGCAACACTCGGGAGCACCCTGTCATTGAGACTGCACATCAAAACCACTACACTCTCTCCAGAGTTAAAGAAACGTTTCAGTGGTTCCAGGTAGAGACAATGCTCTGCATTCATTATGGCCGGGATTTCACAGCCGGCACATGCCCATTCTTGTTTAAGATCTGATACCTTAAGCATGACTTTTCCGGCCAGGCAGCGAAACATTTCCTGGCAATCGCCCCCTTGCCCCTTACAGCCCTCCGGGATCAGATAAATACAGTTGACATCCCCCATTGGCTCCCCTCCCAAAATCCCCCCCAGGGGAGAAAAGAAACACCCTATCTTGATTTTATTTGGGCTCAGGGGTAAATATACCTTTCTTTCCCCTAGTCAAAGAGTTTAAAGCCTGCAGGGACAAAATAGGTGTTAAACTGTTTAATGGCAAAGCGATCCGTCATGCCTGCAATGTAATCCACCACTGCTTGTTCCAGATCCCTTCCCTTTGCATGTCCTTCCACTTCCTGGGGATGCTCCAAATAAAACCGGTACAGTTGTTTGATCAGCTTTTTTGCCTTTTCTTCCTCCCCCTTGGCCCGGGGGTTGGTGTATACATGCTGAAATAAATATGACCGCAGCTGCAGGGTGGCTTCCTCCACCTCAGGGCTCATTTGTATCATTTCCTTGCCCCAGCTGGTACTTATTAAGTCGGTAACCATTTTATTGATCCGGGATTTGTGCTCCCAGCCCAGAACTTGCAAACACTCCCGGGGTAAATCCTCCTGCCTAATAACACCGGCCCTCAGGGCATCATCAATATCATGGTTGATATAGGCAACCCGGTCTGCAATCTTGACTACCTGTCCCTCCAGGGTTGACGGGGTTGCGCCGGTATGGTTCAGGATGCCGTCCCTGACCTCCCAGGTAAGGTTTAAGCCCTGCTCTCCTTCTAATACATCAACTACCCTGAGACTCTGCTCATTATGACGAAAACCCCTGGGCGACACCTCATTGAGGGCCTCTTCCCCCGAATGACCAAAGGGTGTATGGCCCAAATCGTGCCCCAGGGCAATGGCCTCGGTTAAATCCTCATTCAGCCTCAGGGCCCGGGCGATGGTGCGGGCAATCTGGGCCACTTCCAGGGTATGGGTCAGGCGCATCCGGTAATGATCCCCTTCGGGGGCAATAAAAACCTGGGTCTTATGCTTTAAACGGCGAAAAGCCTTGGAATGGATAATCCTGTCCCGGTCCCGCTGGAAACAGGTCCTGACCTGACACTCTTCCTCGGGCAGCCGGCGTCCCCTGGAGCGGCTGCTCAAGGTGGCCCTGGCAGAAAGCATCTCTGCCTCCCTCTCCTCAGCCTGTAAGCGAAGGAGCATCCCTCTCACCTCTCCTGTAAGAATTAACTGAGCCATCCCTTTGGAGCAGCTGTTGTGTTTACTAACTCTTTGCCTGATCCTTATTGTGTCTTTAAAGAATGATCTGCCTTTCAATAATCATATTCTTTCAATCTAATTATTTTCCTTTTTTACTTTTCTTCTCCTCCGCTGTTTTAACAAGCAGATCCCCCCGGTTATTGGTAACAATAAAAGGGTACTGCCCCTTTTTCAAGAGACAATACCCCCATTTTTTTAATAATATTATAGGACTCTAGGTGCATCCCCTGAACCTGGGACATGTTTATCATGCGCAAATATCTCCTCTGCTCAATTTCAATTCCTACCCCAAACAAACTTAACGGGGGTCATATCCCACTACTGTCCAAATGCCCGTTTCATCCTGTCGCACCAGTCTCTTGAGATAGACCCGCTCGATGGGACCAGTGGTTACCTCCACAACTGCCTCCGCAGAATTATTGCTTACCAGTTTAAAGGACGACATGTGTATTTCTGGTTCACCCTGAATTCCTTCCGGCGTTACCTTTAGATTGACGAAGGTAAGGGATACCTGCAATGGATCAAGCTGCCAGGGGCTGCTTCCCCTATCCACCTGTTTTTGGTCAGCCGCAACAACCTCATTATCTACGGAAACCTTTACCTGGGCCTTACTCACCAGATCCTCAGCAGAATTGGGAAGAGCAATATCGGCTGCAATCTGACCGGCTAATTCTATCCTCTGAGCCCCTTCGATCTGGATCTCAATGCCGTTCTGTCTCCACCGCAATCGCTCCGGCAGGACCTCAAGGGGGCCTTCGGCAGCAGTACCAAGGGCTGAAAGCTTGTAGGGCCCGATATTGCGCTGTGCAAACCGCACCTTCTGTCTTCCCGACCAGCTTTGCAGTTTCTGCTACCGAATAGCCTTGAATAATTCGTAAAGCAAGAATGGTTTGCTGTTCCTGGCTTAACCTGGCCAGTGCCCTTTCCAGCAGTAAACGCTGTGTTATTTCATTTTGCTGATCCCCGCTGGCGGTTTCTTCCGGATTTATGTCATGCAGATTAACTAATACCCCTCCGCGTTTCTTCTGCCGCCAGCGATCTCGTATCAAGTTGAGGGAGACCGTCTTCATAAAACCCAGGAAATTATCCTGGGGCACTTTATTTTTCTGCATGTAGCCCAATGTCTTGACATATGTTTCTTGAGTGATATCCTCCGCCTCCTCTCGGTTTTGTACTTTATAATAGATAAAAAGATAAAGAGGTTCCCAGGTGGCTTGGCATATCTTTTCAATTGCTCTGCGGTCACCTTCTGCAGCCAATTTATACTCATCGACAGCTATCACAAATCCTATACCTTCTTTCCGGCCCGTTGTTTGTATACATAAATAAAAACGATCTCGCTGGGCAATATGTCACATGAATCTTGGGAGATATATATGGTTATCATTCCAATTCATAAAAAATACTTATGAAGAATATTCCTCAGTTCAATCCCTTAAATGGTAACAGAAAGGGAAAAATGCAGGTTGACTTACTTTAACAGGTTATAAAAAAACCGCCGCTTGTATAAGCGACGGCTTTCCCTATACGACGTTGGGACAGCAAGGCGATTTTAGATGCTCCACTACCTCGGCGCGGTATAAGCCCTTTAAGCTGTCCCAGTACAATTTACTATTCCCTCGGGTTAGTAATCTGGGCCTGGGCGGCAGCCAGTCTGGCAATTGGTACCCGGAAGGGAGAACAGCTGACATAGTTCAAACCAGTCTGATGGAAGAAGGCTATAGACCTGGGGTCTCCCCCATGTTCTCCACAAACACCAACTTTTAGGTTGGGTTTTGCACTGCGACCCAATTTGACCCCCTGGGCAACCAGTTTGCCTACTCCCTCGGTGTCCAGGACGGCAAAGGGATTTTCCGGTAGAATCTTCTTCTGCAGATAGTGCTGCAGGAATTTACCCTCTGCATCATCCCGGCTGAAACCAAAGGTGGTCTGGGTGAGGTCATTGGTGCCGAAGGAGAAGAAGTCTGCGTGCTCGGCAATCTCATCGGCCACGACACAGGCCCGGGGCAGCTCAATCATGGTACCAACGGTATAGGGGAAATCAACTCCTTCTTCCTGCTTTACGGCCTCAGCTGTATTAACGACCAGTTCCCGCAGGGGTTCCAATTCCTTGGGATGTCCAACCAGGGGAATCATTACCTCGGGGTAAACCTCGACTCCCTCCTTGACCAGGGCGGCTACGGCGTTGAATATTGCCCTGGCCTGCATTTCATAGATTTCAGGGAAGGTAATACCCAGGCGACAGCCCCGGTGTCCCAGCATCGGGTTAAACTCAGAGAGATTTCGAACTAACCTGAGCATTCTTTGCTTTTCCGCCAATAGTTGGGGATTATCCCCCGTCATTTCCAACCTGGTTATCTCTACCAACAGTTCTTCTGCATTAGGTAAAAATTCGTGTAAGGGGGGATCCAGGAGACGAATAGTCACAGGCAACCCCTGCATTGCCTTGAGGATACCATAAAAATCGCCCTGCTGTACAGGAAGGAGCTTTTCCAGGGCTGCCTTCCGTTCCTCATCGTTTTCCGCAAGGTTCATCTGCTGAACGACAGGAAGTCGATCCTGGGCCATAAACATATGTTCCGTACGGCAAAGGCCAATTCCCTCTGCCCCGAACTCCCGGGCCCGAGCGGCATCTTCCGGGGTGTCAGCATTAGTCCGAACCTGCAGGTGCCTGATTTTGTCTGCCCATTCCAGTATGGTCTGGAATGCGCCCCCAATCTGTGGGCTAACCAATTTGGCCTCTCCCAGCATAACCCGGCCCGTGGCGCCGTCTATGGTCAGCATATCGCCTTCCTTTACGGTAACACCATCGACTGTAAACCCCTTGGCTCCCAGGTCTATGCGCAGGGCTTCACAACCGCAGATACAGGGCTTGCCCATCCCCCGGGCGACAACAGCCGCATGGCTGGTCATCCCACCACGACTGGTAAGAATACCCTGGGCCATTACGATACCATGGATATCATCGGGGGTAGTCTCGGGACGCACCAGGATAACCTTTTCCCCCTTTTCTCCCAACTCTTCAGCCAGATCAGCGGAAAAAACAACCTTGCCAACGGCCGCCCCGGGCGAAGCCGGTAACCCCTTGGCCAATACTTCGACCTTTGCTTCCGGGTCGAGGCTGGGGTGCATCAACTGATCCAACTGTTCCGGATCAACCCGCAGGACAGCCTCTTCCTCGGTGATTTTGCCTTCCTGCACCAGATCTGTAGCCACCTTTATCGCCGCTGCTGCAGTCCTCTTTCCGGCCCGGGTTTGGAGGATATAGAGTTTTGCCTTTTCAATGGTAAACTCTATATCCTGGAGATCCCGGTAATGGTCCTCCAGCCGTTGCGAAATCTCAACAAACTGCTGGTAAATTTCCGGCATCTCCTCCTGGAGACTGGCAATGGGTTTGGGAGTCCTGATCCCGGCCACCACATCTTCACCCTGGGCATTGACCAGGTATTCACCATAGATTTTCTTTTCCCCCGTGGCAGGGTTTCTTGTAAAGGCGACTCCTGTCCCAGAATCATTCCCCATATTGCCAAAAACCATTGTTTGAATATTGACGGCGGTACCCAGATCGTCAGGAATCCGGTGCACCCTTCTATAAACAATGGCCCGCTCCGTATTCCAGGAAGCAAAAACAGCCTCCACCGCCCTCAGGAGTTGCTGGAAGGGATCCTGGGGGAAGTCTTCCCCAGTTGCCCGGGTATAAATCTCCTTAAAGCGTTTTATCAGGTCCTCAAGGTTCTCCGCCGTCAGTTCGGTATCTGATTCTGCCCCAACCTCCTGCTTGATTTCTTCCAGGGCCCCTTCAAAGGCCTGGGAAGAAACACCCATAACCACATCGCCAAACATTTGGATAAACCGGCGGTAGCAATCGTTGGCAAAACGGCGGTCACCGGTCAGCCGGGCCAAACCCTCCCGGGTTTTGTCATTTAACCCCAGGTTTAGGATGGTGTCCATCATACCGGGCATGGAAATAGCAGCGCCGGAGCGTACCGAAACCAGGAGCGGGTTTTCCGGATCGCCAAATTTCTTGCCCAGTTTTTCTTCCAGTATTTTTATTCCGTCCCTAATTTCCTCGTCAAGTCCCGGGGGCAGTTTCTTCCCTGCTTTGTAGTAAGCAAGGCATGTCTCTGTAGTAATGGTTATCCCCGGCGGAACCGGAAGCCCGATCCGTGTCATTTCGGCCAGGTTGGCACCTTTACCGCCGAGTAGCTGCCTCTGTTCGGCACTCCCTTCTTCGAAGAGATAGACACGTTTTTTCATGCTTTCCTCACCCTTTCTTGATTATTTGCATAATCTCACTGGCAGTTTCTTCTACCGCCTTACTGCTCACTTTGACCGTTGGGCATTGCAATTGTCTCATGACCTTTTCCGCATACTCCAATTCAACCAGGACCCGTTCCGGACTGGCGTAGTCTGCATTACTACTCAGCCCCAAATTCTTCAGGCGTTCCTGTCTGATCCGCGTGAGCTGGCTCGGTTTGATGGTGAGACCAACAATACGACCGGGTGGAATGGCAAAAAGCTCCTCCGGTGGCTTTACCTCCGGTACCAGGGGAACATTGGCTGCTTTGATACCCTTATGGGCCAAGTACATGCAGAGAGGTGTTTTGGAAGTACGCGATACTCCAATAATAACCACATCCGCCCACAGAATACCCCGTGGATCCCTCCCATCATCATAGTTTACTGCAAACTCAATTGCTTCCACTTTGCGAAAATATTCTTCATCGAGCTGGTATACCAGACCCGGTTTAAGATGGGGCGGTTCCGGAAAGGCTTTACCCAGGGTCTCCAGTATGGGACCCATGATATCTACGGTGGGAATATTAAACTGGGCTGCCTCCCTCTCCAAGTACTCCTTCACTTCCGGCAGCACCAGGGTATATACTATTATGCCCCGGGTTTCCTTTGCCTCTTCAATTATTTCCTTGAGGGGTTCTATCTCCCTGACAAAGGGGACCCGGCGTAAGTGTATACGTCCGGAATCAAACTGGCTGGCAGCCGCCCGGACTACAAATTCGGCGGTTTCACCAATAGAATCAGAAATAATATATACATAGGGTTTCGTATCTATTTCCCATCCCTCCTCCTTCCTAGTATTGACCAGCTCCTAATTCTACAAAAATTTTTGTGATATTTGTCTTAGTAATACGCCCCACCACTTCCAAACCCTCTCCGGGACCACCTGGTTCCCCCGCCGGTATAATACGGGGTACCACGACCGGTAGGCCGTCAATTTCATACTGGGCCATTTTCCGGGCTGCCTCATAAACACTCTCTTCCGGTTGAATACTGATTACATTGGGGAAGCGGGTCATGATGACACCTACCGGGACCTTATGGATATCAGCCTGTCCCAGGGTTATCTTCAACAAATCCTTCCTGGACACGACACCAGCCAAAAATCCCCCTTCGTCGACAATAGTTAAAGTGCCAACATCTTCAAGCATCATGGTTACAATGGCATCATAAATGGTAACATCATCCCGTACCACAACCGGTCTTGATTTAACGTCCTTTACCTTTAACTGCTGCAACTCATCACCAATTAGGAAGGGAAGGGGCTTCGTTGTATGGTAATACCCCACCCGCGGTTTTGC
>DUVO01000160.1 GCA_012841005.1 Bacillota bacterium
GCAAAGCCGATGACAACCCCCACCAGCACATACAGGTAAATTATGCTGCCGAAGGTTTCCATCAGGTCCCTGGCTGCCCCGATCTGTTCCTCACTGCTGTCAATCCCGGCCACCAGCTCACTTTCCCGGTACCGCTCCCGCAGGGCAGGAATTCCTCCTTCCTCCTTAACTTTGACGAGGAGGGAGGTGACCAGCCCGCCCTGTCCCAATAGTTCCCCCAGGGCCGAAAGTTCCATATAGGCATTCATGCCAATATACTGGGGAATTATATCGTACACCTCCACCCGGACCTCATCCTCACCCCTGAGGTAGGGGCTTTCCAGCTCTAATACAGAACCTTTTACCACATCCAGCTTCTCGGCCAGGCGTTCCGAGAGGATCAACCCCTCCACAGGCGGGGTAATCTTCTTCCCCCGGGAATCGAGGATATTGTAGAGGGTGCTTTCCCGGGAAATACCAAGGACCGCAACCCTTTCTTCCCGCCACCGGTGGGACAGGGTCGCCGGTATCTCCGCCAGGGGTTCCACCCAGCTCACCTCGACGTTGCCCTCCAGTTCCCGCTGGGCCGGCCTCCCGGCTCTCGGCCCCGCCAGAGTAACCTTGGCATCATAGACTTCCACCTGGTCATACTGGTAAAATATTAGTTTATCGACCATATCACTGAAGGACCAGGAGACGGCCACCAGGGCACAGCTGAGCATGATTCCCAGGAACATGAAAAGGCTCCGCCCCTTATTCCGGGACAAATTTCTGATGGCCATCTTCCCCTGCATGGTGAGCATGGCACTGAAAAAACCTATTTTTTCCAAAATAAATTTCCTGCCGCTGGGTGGGGCCGGCGGCCGCATGGCTTCCGCCGGTTTGAGCTGCAGGGCATATCGAGCCCCGGTATAACCGGCGACAAGGAATACGGCCACAGACAAGAGCAAACCCTGCCCCAAATAAAACCAGGAGAAGCCCTCATATACTATGGGCACATTAAAAAACTCTATCAGCAAATCCGTCAGGGGAGTAGCCAATCCGATTCCGATCAGACCCCCCAGCAGGCCGCCCCCGGCCCCCACTACCAGGGCATAGGAGAGATAGTGGAGGGCGATCTCCCTCCTGGTATAGCCAAGACCCATCAAAATGCCAATCTGCCCCCGCTGCTGTTCTACCAGCCTTTTGAGCATGATATAGAGGATTATCCCGGCGATGGTCAAAAACAGGAGGGGAAAGCTGGTGGCAGCAGCCTTCTGCCCCTCTATCTCCTGGGTCAAGATTATATGGCTGATCTGATCCTCCCGGGGATAGAGATTCAACAATCCATATTGATCAAGTTCCGGTTCCAGCCGGTCCCGGACCTCTTCATAGCCGACCCCGTCCTCCAGGGTGAAGACCACATCGTTGACCTGTTCCCTGAGCTCAGGGAAGAGGGTCTTCATATCAGCCCGGGGCAGGAAGGCAATGCCAAATTGTTCAGGGTTGGGGTATAACTCTGCCCCCCGGATAGGATAGGAAAATTCCGGGCTCATCCCCACTCCGGCTATGGTTATTTCCCAGCTTCTGCCGCCGGCGATTATCTCCAGAGTATCACCTAGCTTGAGGTTATGGGCGGCAAAAAACTGGTTATCGACCCAGGCCAAGAGTTCCCCTTCCACCAGTTCTGTTCCTTCCAGCAGACGGACATCATTAACCCGGTTGGGGTCAGATAAGTCCAGGGAAACAAGTTGCAAGTATACGTTTTCCTCCCGCTCCGGGTCATGAACCTGTACTTCTTTGACAATCCGGCCGTTTATTTCCCTGATCCCTTCGATCTGGGCCAGCCTCGCCACATTGGCCTCGGGCATTACCACGATTTCTGCAAATCCATGGGCAAAATTCTGCTCCCGGTAAAATGTTTCCTTGGCCAGCTCCAAATTGGTACTGACAATGGAAACAGAGGTAAAGACGATTAGCCCCATCAGGACAATGACCAGACAGGCAATATAGGAGCCTTTATTCTCCCAGATGTCCCGGACCATTTTGCGCCACAGCATCACCACGTCACCTTCTCCGGGGATGCGGGGTGCTCATTGACCAGTACCCTGTCAACTAACCCGTCCTTTAAATAAACAACCCGCTCCGCCATCTGGGCGATGGCCGAGTTGTGGGTTATGATGACAACGGTTTTATGGTACCGGTCACAAAAATCCCGCAATACCTTTAAAATTTGAATCCCGGTGGGCAGGTCCAGGGCCCCGGTGGGCTCATCACAGAGGAGCATCCGGGGATTTTTGGCCAGGGCCCGGGCAATGGCAACCCGCTGCTGTTCCCCCCCGGACAGCTGGGAAGGAAAATGATCCTTCCGGTCGGCCAGGCCGACCTGCTCCAGGAGTTCATCAATATCAAAAGGCTCCCTGGCTATCTCGGCGGCCAGATTGACGTTTTCATAGGCAGTCAGGTTGGGCATCAGGTTATAAAATTGAAAGATAAAACCGACTTCATGGCGGCGATACAAGGTGAGCTCCCTCTCAGCGGCATTATGGAGGCTCTTTTCGCCAAAGTAGAGCTCCCCGGCACTGGCCCTGTCCATACCCCCGATGATATTCAACAAGGTACTTTTCCCGGAACCGCTGGGTCCCAGGACTACCACCAGCTCCCCATGGTAGAGGGTAAAATCGACCCCCCTCAGGGCATGGACGGTCACCTCCCCCATCTGGTACCGTTTTTGGAGGTTTTTTGCTACAATCAGTGGTGCCGTCATATCCTTTTCACCCCTCTCCCCTTATGCGGCCAAAGGCAGTACTTTGGGCACCGCCCTGCAATATAATTATGGCAGCGACCAACGCCTAATTCCCAATTCCTTCTTTAATTATTTTAAATATGTTCTCGACCTTCGCCAGCATAAGCTCTTCCGACCCCTTCTGGTAATACTCTTTAATTACATACAGCATCAGTTGATAGACAATCTCAATAACAAACCCCGGATCAACATCGGGTCTGACAAGGCCCCGCTGCTGGTCCCGCTCCAGCAGCCGCCTCAGCAGGGCAAGGCCTTCAACAGAGAGCTCCCGCAGTTTGCCGATAAACTCACAGTCATCAAACTCCATCAGCATAAAGATCCGGTTATACTGGGGCTTTTCCTTTACCCACCGGAGGGCAACATGATACATATACATATAGGCCGTAAAAAAATCGGCATCTAAGTTCCAGGCCCCGGCTCCATCGAGAACCCTCATCTTTTCCTTCCCGATCTCATTTATCATGTACAGGTACAGGTCTTCTTTACCGGTAAAATATTGGTAGAAACTCCCCCGGGATATCCCGGCATTTTTGACGATCTGGTTGATGGAGGCATCACTGAAACGCCGCCGGGAAAACTCTTCGATGGCGGCTGCAAGAATCCTCTGCTTTTTTTCTTCCTTCAGATTATGAAAGGTATCCTTGGGCATCCCGTCACCCCCCCCTACTGTAACTAGTTTCTCGGAAACTCTAAAACCAATTGGGCTTAAGCACCATAAGCTGGGAATTTATGGATCACCCCCAATTTCCGTCAACAACTCCACATGGCGATAATAAGCGAATA
>DUVO01000156.1 GCA_012841005.1 Bacillota bacterium
ATGGGGGATTGGGGGAAAGTGCAATACCCGTACGGTTCAACCTGCGCCCGGAGATAGTATTGGTTACCCTGGTGGCCGGGAGCTAGACATCATAATGGCCCCCATGTTTGATCCGTCACCGGCAGGGAACGAAAAAAATTGGCAGCAGTTTTCGCGGAGTGGCATTTCGCCGGGGGGTTAAGGAAACCGGCGAGTTTGAACAGGACAGCGGGGCGATTGTAGGGGAGGTCTTGACTGCCAGTTATTATATAGTGGACAATTGAAAGATTGGCGCATAATAGCGGGTAGGGCGGTCTTTGACCGCCCGCTCTTTTGAAATGAGCGTCCCCTGGTCGTCCCTGTTAACAATAGTCCCATCTCCTTGCCATCTTTGTCACACTCAAAGTGTGACAACAACCCCGTCCCCCTGTCACCCCCCCTGTCACCCCCTGTCACACCCCGCACGTGTCACACCCATGCCGCATGCCCAAAGTGTGACAACAACCCCGTCCCCCTGTCACACCCAGTTTATGCAGGAGCCTGAGCTGATTGGGATCAAGACCCGGGAGGTGACGGTACCCAATATCCAGCAGTATTACCTGGAAGTCCAGGAAAGGCAGAAGTTTGATGTTTTCTGCCGCCTGCTGGATATCCAGTCCCCCGATACGGCCATTGTCTTTGGGCGCACCAAGAGGCGGGTGGACGAATTGGCCGAAGCCCTGAATAAAAGGGGCTACGGGGCGGAGGGGATACACGGCGATTTGACCCAGGCCAGGCGGGACAGTGTCATGAGGGCCTTCCGGGAAGGGACTACCGATATTCTGGTAGCAACGGACGTGGCTGCCCGGGGCCTGGATATCAACGATGTTACCCATGTCTATAACTTTGACATCCCCCAGGACCCGGAAAGCTATGTGCACCGGATCGGGCGTACGGGAAGGGTGGGAAAGGCGGGGATGGCCGTTACCCTGGTAACCCCGCGGGAAATGGGCCAACTGCGGGAAGGCATAAAGCCAGGAAGTTGGTCACGGAAGAAAAAAGTTGCGGTCTAAGTCTTTTCTTCCCAGCCACTTGCTGTTATTATAAATAGTAGTACTACTTAGAATGTAAAGAGGGAGAGGCGAGGGGCGATGTATCCGGGACGAGAAATCGGGTTTTTCCTGGCCCTGGGCGCGGGGCTGGCTTCCTTTTTTTCTCCCTGTGTCCTGCCCCTGCTTCCGGGCTACCTTTCCACCCTGGCGGGAACCCTTGCCGCCGGTCCCGGGGAGGGGGCAGGCTTCCGGAGAAGGCTTTTTTCCCAGGCCCTGGCCTTTGTGGCTGGCTTTTCTCTAATCTTTATCCTGCTGGGTCTCTCGGCCAGCGGGCTCGGCCGCTTTCTGCTGGCCAATCGGGTTTACCTGAATCGCCTGGGGGCGGTGGTCATCACCGGGTTGGGCCTTCATTCCCTGGGTATCCTTTCCTTCCCCCTCCTCCTCAAGGAGCGGCGGGTAAACCTGCCCCTGCCCCGGGGGGGAATATGGGGGGCGCTGCTATTGGGCGCCGCCTTTGCCGCCGGCTGGACCCCTTGTGTAGGCCCTATCCTGGCCTCGATTTTAATTTTGGCCGGTTCCACCGGCAGTATCCTCACCGGGGGAGTCCTCCTGGCATTCTATGCCGCCGGCCTGGCCGTGCCCTTCCTGCTGGTGGCCCTTTTCTGTGATGGTATCCTGGAAAAACTGCACCGGCTTCACCCTTATCTCTCCCACATTCGCCTGGGGGCGGGGTCGGTGCTGGTGCTGATGGGGATCTACCTGTTTTTCTTCCGGTGAGGGAAGAAGCTGCTGCCGTCCAACAAGCTGCCTGGTCTGTCGCTTGCTCCAGTTGTTCCAGAGAGGAGGGATGCAGTAATGTTTAAAGTAAGGCTGCCGGGCCTGGTTTTTCTGCTCTTATTGACCCTGATCTTGATTTTAACCGGCTGCACTTCCCCGGGCGAAGGGGAAGGGGCGGCCCCTGACCAGTTGCCTCCGGAAGAAGGCGAGGGAGAGCCGGCGGAGACTAACCCTGAAGAACCTGCCGAATCTGGCACCGTCCC
>DUVO01000057.1 GCA_012841005.1 Bacillota bacterium
AATTGCTGCCGGCCATTTTCCTTACCTGCCCTTCCAGGGACCGGCACAGGGATCTATCCTTTTTTCTCTGACCCCAGCCAAAAATGGAGGCGGTTCTTTAAGGTTACCGATGAAATTGGGGATAAATAGGCTTTATCATCGGTAATGGTTAGGGATTTATACACCCCGGGACTGGCTTCTTCGATCATGCCCTCGGCTTCCAGCAGTGCAATCAGTTCCATGGTAATCTTCGAATGCCGGGCAGATTTTAAATCAATTATCATAATTACGTCCTCGGCCGGAATAGTACTGGAACCGCCCAAATGCAGGAACATAGGTGTCCCTCCTTTTTTATACCTTTATGATCAACCCTTGGTTGACCCGATAACAAATTCCCGCAGCACCGGGGGGCATATCCTTTTCTTCTGTCCCCGTTATAAAAATTTGACCCCTCTCCTGCACCGTTTTCAGAACAAATTGTTTCCGTTCCCCATCCAGTTCCGACATTATATCATCTAGAAGAAGGATGGGATACTCCCCCACCTCTTCTACCATATATTCGGTTTCCGCCAGTTTTAAACTCAGGGCAGCAGTTTTCTGCTGTCCCTGGGAACCATAGACCCTGCCGTCCTTGCCATTGAGGAAAATTAAAAGATCGTCACGATGGGGTCCGATAACTGTCATTCGCCGCTGGAGCTCATCCTCCCTGGCGGCCAGCAAGGCCCTGCTGAAATCTGCTTCAATCTCCTGCACTTTCCCTTCCCCTCCCCCGGGAAAGGAAGGTTTGTATTCTACAGTTAGTATTTCCCGCCCCCCGCTTATTTTCCGGTGAAATCCCCGGGCCAGGGGGGCAATTTTTGCCACTATCTCCCGCCGTTTCCAGACTAAACCTGCCCCTATTTTCACCAGCTGCCGGTCCCAGACGGGCAGTTCATCCCTCCGGTAGGTGCGTCCGGAACGAATATCCTTCAAGAGCATATTCCGCTGCTGGAGAACCCGGCGATACTGCTGGAGATCATAATAATACCTGGGATTGGTTTGGGATAACTGCAGATTGAGAAACCGGCGCCGCTGGGAAGGTCCTCCCTTTACCAGTTGTAATTCTTCCGTGGAAAAAAGAACCACGTTAAGCCGACCAAGTAAATCGAAAAGACGTTCCTTTTTCTGTCCATTTATAGATACAACCTTCCCGGTACCGGCACGATAGCTAATTTCCATCCGGAAGGCACAATCCCGGCGCCTGACTTCGGCATCGACCCGGAACCAATTTTCACCCCACCGGGTCATTTCCTGATCCCGGGCATTGCGTGGCGATTTTCCCGTACCTAAAAGAAAGATCGCTTCCAACAGATTTGTTTTTCCCTGGGCGTTTTCCCCGTAAAGATAATTGATTTCCCTGTGGGGGGTAAACCCTTCCCTGGCATAATTACGATAGTTCTGTAAGCAAAGGCGGCTCAAATGCAAGCCCTTTTCCTCCCTCAATCTATTTCCCAAGGCGAAACCGGCCTAACCCCCTTACCTCTATTTCATCTCCTATCGTCAAGCGCCGGCTCCTTCTATCCTCCCGCTGCCCGTTTACCATTACCTCACCCGCCCGGATCAGCTCTTTGGCCATACCACCGCTGGGAACCACCTGCGCCCATTTCAGAAACTGATCCAGTGCGATGCTCTCAGTCTTTATCTTAACCTCTCTGACCTTTTCCGTCACCACCCACCTTCTCCTTTCACCGGCTGCACCTTTCCTGGTTTTTCCTCAGGTGACAGCCCGGGTAGTAACAGGCATGATTAAATGCAAATAGTCCTTTTCTGCGCCGACAGGCCTTATAATACCGGGACTTACAGAACCGGTAATATCAAAGAATATCTCCTGCTCCTCAATGACCCGCAGGGCCTCAATCAGGTAGCGGGAATTAAAGGAAATACTGGTATTTTCACCCACTACTTCGGCCTGGATCTCTTCTTCCACCTTCCCCACCTCAGGTGTATTGGCAAAGAGCCGTATCCGGCCGTCCTCTACCTCAATCCGGAGGGAATTGGCCTTATCCTGGGTCAGAATCGCCGCCCTCTCAACTGCCGCCAAAAATTCGAGGGTATCCAGGCGGACCCTGGTCTTGTAACCGGGTGGCAGTACCTGGCGATAATCAATGAATTTGCCTTCTATGAGACGGGATATCAGAGTTACCGCCCGGGTGGAAAAGGAAACCTGGCCCCCTGTCATCTGAATAGTAACCAGTTCTTCCTCGTCACCCTGTATGACCCGGGCCAGCTCCTCCATGGTCCTGCGGGGAACGACCATTTTTGCCCCTTCCCCAGTCTTTGCGGACAGGGCAGTACGATAAAATGCGAGGCGGTGGCTGTCGGTGGCAACCAGTTCCAGACCCTTCCCGGTAAAAAACATAAGGACCCCCGTTAAGATGGGGCGCAAATTGTCGTGGGACGCGGCAAAGGCAGTCTGTTTGATCATTTCCTTCAACAGGGACTGCCCCACCTGCCATGCCTTCTCTCCGGTAAGGAAGACCTTAGGCGGGTAATTGGCAGGGGGAAAGCCCAGCAATTGAAAGCTAGTCCGACCAGACTCCAGGAGGGCGGTATAACTACCTTCTTCTACCCGCAGGTTTATTTCTCCCGGTTTAAAGCGGCGGATTATCTCGACCAGGTATTTGGCCGGAAGTACAATTTCACCTTCTTCCCTAATTTGTACCGGGAGGGAATACTCTATAGCGATATCGTTATCAGTGGCCCTCATTTCCAGTTGTCCTTCTTGAGCCTTCAGGTAA
>DUVO01000217.1 GCA_012841005.1 Bacillota bacterium
AAGCCTTTGATATTCCCAAGGAAAAACTGCCCGTGGTCGCCGAGGGCGGGCAGGTGGTGGGCAAGATCCCCTCCGACATCGCCGAAAAGACTGGCCTGGCCGAAGGCACTTTGATCTGCGTGGGCGCCCACGACCAGAACTGCTCCACCTTCGGAGGCGGGCTGGTTGAAGGCGGCACGGCCGTTATGGTCATGGGCACCTTCGGCTCCTGCTTCGTCGGTATGGATAAGCCCTTCCGGGATCCCAAAGGGAAACTGGTGGTGAAAGGTAACGTCGGACCCAACAACTGGACCATGGAAGGTTTCTCCAATACCGCCGCCGCCAGTTACCGCTGGTACCGGGATACCTTCTGCGGCCTGGAAATCGCTGCCGCCAAGCTCTTGAAAAAGGATCCCTATGAGCTGATAAACGAGCAGATTGCCAGCATTCCCCCGGGAGCCAACGGCATCACCTTCCTCTCCTGCCTCCAGAGCCTGTCGGGACGCCGGGATGACCCCTATGCCCGGGGAGCCTTCCTGGGGATGAGCCTGGGTACCACCAAGGCCGACATGGCGAGGGCCGTCATGGAAGGGATCACCAATGAAATGCGGGATATCGTGGAAGCCCAGCGGGAAGCCGGGATCAAGCACAAGGCCATCCGGCTCACCGGCGGCGCCACCAAGTCCCGGATGTGGAACCAGATGATCGCCGACTCCTTTAAGGTTCCCGTACAGATCCTCCAGACTTCGGAAACGGGCTGCCTGGGGGCCGCCCTCTATGCCGGCGTCGGGGCCGGGGTTTACAGCAGCTATAAGGAGGCAGTGGAAACGGCCGTCAAGATCAAAGAAGAATATGAACCAAATCCGGCCAACTTTGCTGCCTATGACGAATCCTATGAGCGGTGGGTGAAAGCTTACGAATCCCTGGCCCAGGGAGGCTACTTCAGAATGCTGTTCAAATAACTATCATTGCATTAACCGGGTCGGTAATTGCCGGGGGTATCCCCCCGGTTTTTTTCTTTTTCCGGCCCTTTTGCCAAAACCGGCCGGTCTCTTTCCAGGGCCCCTTCCTAAAACCGCCTCCAGCTCCGGAGGGCGAAGAACCTGGCAACCAGGGCCCGGCCTACGGCAGAACGGTTGGTGCCCAAGGGACAAATCCCTGGCCGGCCTTCCCCTAAATATCTATGAAGATGAGGGGCGCCTGGTTCTGGAAGGAGTTTTGGCCAACCAGCGGCAAAAAAGGGCTGTCGATAAAAAGCTGCACGCCCTCTTGGAAGAGTTCGGCGATGAGTTTATCACGGTAAATAGCAAAATCCGCCTGCGGGATTAAACACAGGAAGGGCAAGGTCCTATGCCCTGCCCAATTGCTATTCCCTCTTTTTATGGTTAGATCGGTCGGGTAAACTCTGGGAAAGATCCTTACTGGGGATTGTACATGCCGTGGCTCTGCATGTAGTTGAAGATGCCTTCCCCGTGCTGCTGTTCTTCTTTTTGGATATGATTGAGGACCTGCCGGATATTGCTGTCGGTAAACTCAAAGATGGCAGTATCATAGGTGTTGGACACATATTTTTCCGTCATCAAAAGGTCGTTACAGAGATCTTGGTCATTTTGCCCGGTCATCCCTGTTTGGGCACCAGCTGCCCGGGGCATTCCCCCGGCACCGGCCTGCTGCTGTAGTTGCTGTCCCCGCTGTTGCTGTTGCTGCTGGCCCTGCTGTTGCTGCTGTTGTCCCTGCTGCTGGAGATTGGGCACGGTTCCGCTCAGAATCTGGTTCAGGGTATTGAGATGCTGCTCCTCCTGCCGGGCATATGTTTGTAAGAGCTGTTTCAACTGGGGATCCTGGGTCTGGTTGGCATAGTTATTATACTTCTGGATACAGATTTTCTCATGACTGATCTGGTCCTTGAGCAGCATCCTTTCCTTTTGGGTTAAGCTATTGGCCACTTGACATCCCTCCTCGCCCCTATTATCCCTCCCGGCCGGATTCTTTATTCCTATGGACAAAATCAGTTTTAGAAGAGTATCGGCCGCCGGGAAGGATTATTTACCCTGCACTCCGAAATTATTAGAACCAAGGAGGTGCTGGTTTTGACTATAGGAGATACACTCCGGATAGGTTCTCACCTGTCCATCGCCAAGGGACTTCCCAAGGCTGCCGCCATGGCCCAGGAGATAAGGGCCAATACCTTCCAATTCTTTACCCGCAACCCCAGGGGCGGTTCCGCCCGGGCAATCCCCGAGACGGAAATCAACAAATGGCTTCAGGTGCGGAAAGAATTAGATCTTTTCCCCATTGTCGGCCACCTGCCCTACACCGTAAACCTGGCCGCCCCCAAGGAGGAGACCCGGAGTTTTGCCCGCATGGTCCTGGCTGAAGACCTGGAGCGAATGAATGCCATCGGTGCCGAGTTTTTGGTGGTCCATCCCGGCAGCCACGCCGGCGAAGGAAAGGAGGCCGGGCGCCGGCGGATCCTGGCCACTCTAATGGAAGCCTTCCTCCCCTTCTCCGGCGCTTCCTGCCTGCTGTTGGAAACCATGGCCGGGCAGGGTTCAGAGGTTGGTGCCCTGGAGGATCTGGAGTTTTTCCTCACTGAGTTGGGCCACCCCTCCAATCTGGGGATCTGCCTCGATACCTGCCACATCTTTGCCGCCGGCTATGACCTCTGTCAGAAAGGGGAAGTCGACAGGCTGCTGGAGGAAATAGATAAGCGGGTCGGCCTGGAGCGCCTGAAGGCAGTACACCTCAATGATTCCAAAACTCCCGCCGGGAGCAGGCGGGATCGCCACGAGCGGATCGGCAGGGGATACCTGGGCCGCGAGGGAATAATGAACGTCATCACCCATCCCGACCTGGCCCATTTACCCTTTTTACTGGAAACCCCCGTTGCCGGATACAAGGAATATGGGGAAGAAATTGACCTGATTAAAGAATGGCTGACCGCTGTCTAGGGCCGGGGTACCGGCCTTAAGCAGCCCTGGCATCTATCAGCAGATTCCCCAGCTGCTACTTGCCGCCACAGCCGGATGAGTTATCCAGGAAAATACAACTTTCGCGGTAATATGTCAACAAGTATTTCCTCCCGAAGCAAAAAATGTTATAATAGGTTAGGAAATCAAAATAGTGTGGCGATAAGGGTAAACCTGTCGAAAGGCAGGGACACAAAACCGCAGGGTCTAAGGTGCTTTGGCACTAAGATGGCCGGGTTGCCGCCACAGGGTTTTTTGTGGTTAAGGCAACCCCTGACCAGAGAAGAAAATAGGAAAGGGGTGTTTCTTTTGCCGGGA
>DUVO01000317.1 GCA_012841005.1 Bacillota bacterium
ATGGTTCCTGTCTTCTGCGCTTGTGGTATCTACCTGCCCGTTCAGGGCTTTTTTGCTTAATTTTTTAGCATAAAACCGGTTCCAGTGTATAATGACTGAAGGGATAAGACATATAAACATGTAAGGGTGTGAGGTTGGTAATGGCAGTTACCAAAAGATTTGGCAAATTGGGTGAGATTGGCAGCCGGATCATAAAGTTCATACGGGAAGTGAGAAAAGAGCTGGGAAAAGTCCTGTGGCCAAGCCGTGCTGAGGTTTTGTCTTACACCGGTGTTGTGCTGATCACGGTGGCCCTGGCTGCCGGCTTGATCTGGATTGTTGATTCGGTGGTGACCCAGGTCCTGAAATTTATCCTAGTCCGGTAAGTTTTTAGGGGGGTGAGGGGTCCCGTACAGGCCCCGACTCGGATGAAAAAGAATTGGTATGTGGTTCATACCTATTCGGGGTATGAAAACAAGGTGAAGGCAAACCTGGAAAAAAGGGTTGAATCCATGGGTATGCAGGACAAGATCTTCCGTATCCTTGTCCCCATGGAAGAAGAGTTTGAGGTAAAGGACGGTAAAAAGAAAATAGTCAAGAAAAAGGTCTTTCCCGGCTATATTTTGGTGGAAATGGTTATGGGGGATGACTCCTGGTATGTTGTGCGCAACACTCCCGGTGTCACTGGTTTTGTTGGTCCCGGCTCCAAACCAATTCCCCTGGAACCGGAAGAGATCAGTAACATAATGAAGAAAATGGGTATGGACCAGCCCAAGCCTAAAGTTACCTTTGAAGTTGGGCAGAGTGTACGTATAATTTCCGGTCCCTTTGATAATTTCATAGGTGTGGTAGAAGAAATTTTACCGGACAAGGGTAAAGCCAGGGTTTTGGTTTCAATGTTTGGGCGGGAAACGCCTTTGGAATTGAGTTTTGGGCAATTGGAAGAAGTATAGGCGATGTTGTGGGAGGGTTTTTACCCGCCGCACCACATTTTCAGGGAGGTGTAAGTAGGGGTGGCCAAGAAGGCTATAGCAATCGTTAAACTGCAGGTTCCTGCCGGTAAAGCGACACCGGCTCCCCCTGTTGGTCCTGCCTTGGGTCAGCACGGGGTAAATATTATGGCCTTTTGCAAGGACTTCAATGAAAGAACGGCAAACCAGGCAGGGATGATTATCCCGGTTGAAATCAGTGTTTTCGAAGACAGATCCTTTACTTTTATTACCAAAACACCACCGGCAGCAGTACTGCTCAAGAAGGCGGCCGGTATTGAAAAGGCTTCCGGTGAACCCAATAAGGTCAAGGTAGCCCGGGTGCCCCGGTCAAAGGTGAGGGAAATTGCCGAATTGAAAATGCCGGATCTCAATGCTGCCGATGTTGAGGCGGCTATGCGGATCATCGCCGGTACGGCCAGGAGCATGGGAATTGAAATAGTAGAAGGGTAATCGTTCTGGTGGGAGGATTATTCCGTCAGCACCACTAAGGAGGTCATGTTATGAAGAGGGGAAAACGTTATCTAGAACTTATCCAAAAGGTAGACCGGACCAGGCTTTATGAAGCCGACGAGGCCGTGGCCCTGGTGAAGGAGACGGCAAAGGCCAAGTTTGATGAAACAATTGAGGTTGCTGTGCGTCTGGGAGTCGATCCGAGGCATGCAGATCAACAGGTACGGGGCACCGTCGTCCTTCCCCACGGTACGGGAAAATCGGTGCGGGTTTTGGTTTTTGCCAAGGGTGAAAAGGCGAAAGAAGCCGAAGAGGCGGGAGCAGATATTGTGGGGGCAGAAGAAGTGGCAGAGAAGATCCAGGGCGGCTGGCTCGATTTTGATATTGCCATTGCTACTCCCGATATGATGGGTGTGGTCGGTAAACTGGGCCGGATCCTTGGTCCCAAGGGCTTGATGCCCAACCCGAAGGCGGGAACTGTTACCTTTGACCTGGCCAGGGCGGTGCAGGAGTTTAAGGCCGGTAAAGTTGAGTACCGGCTCGATAAAACTGCCATTATTCATGTGCCCATCGGTAAAGCTTCCTTTGACAGGGAGAAACTCGCGGAAAACTATAATGCCCTGCTGGAAGCCCTGATCAGGGCTAAACCGGCGGCGGCCAAGGGCCAGTATCTCCGGAGTATCACCCTTTCTTCTACCATGGGGCCGGGGATTAAGATTAACCCCCTTAAACCCCTGATTGAGAAAAATAGTTGACCCCAGCCAGGGGGCATGCTATAATCACCATGCACAACCAAATATACACTGGGGACCGTAGACAGCAGGTGCGCATGCTTAAAAGAACTATCTGCCTGCCGAGGTACCGGTAAACAAGCTTACTGTTTATTTGGGCCTTCCTTTGTCTACGGAGGCCCTTAATTTATGTGGCGAAGGGGGTGGAATGATGGCGCGACCGGAAAAGGAAGCAATGGTGGCGGAATTAAAGGAAAAACTAGATCAGGCCAGGGCGGCAATTATTACCGATTACCGGGGTCTCAATGTCGCTGCACTGACCGAGTTGAGGCGGCGGATGCGGGAGCAGGGGCTCGAATACAAGGTTGTCAAGAATACCTTGACCCGTTTTGCCGCCCGTGAACTGGGCCTCGATGACCTGGAGCCGTACCTGGAGGGACCAACGGCTATAGCCTTTAGTTATGAGGACCCTGTAGCACCGGCCAAGGTTATTATGGGCTTTGCCAAGGAACATAAACAGTTGGGGATCAAAGCTGGCCTGCTGCGGGGTAAAGTTATCCGACCGGAAGGTGTTAAGGAATTAGCCGACCTGCCGCCCCGGGAAATTCTTCTGGCCCAGGTTCTGGGTGGACTTCAGGCCCCCATTGCCGGTTTGGCCAATGTGTTAAATGGTGTACCACGGAGCCTGGTTTACGCTTTGGAAGCCATTAGAAAACAAAAGGAAGCGGCAAGTTAGTGCATGTCCCAAGTTAAACGATAATAACTAAATAATTAGGAGGTATAGAAATGAATAAGGCGGAAATTATGGAAGCCATCAAGAACATGACTGTTCTGGAACTTGCGGAACTGGTAAAGGCATTGGAAGAAGAATTTGGTGTTTCGGCTGCCGCTCCGGTGGCAATGGCGGCTGTTCCGGCTGCCGGTGGCGCGGGTGCTGCTGAAGCCCAGGAAGAAGAACAGACTGAATTTGATGTTATCCTGGCCAGTGTCGGGGACAAGAAAATCCAGGTAATCAAGGTTGTCCGGGAACTTACCGGCTTGGGGCTGAAGGAAGCCAAGGAGCTTGTTGACAGTGCTTCCAAACCGGTTAAAGAGAAGGTCAGCAAGGAAGATGCCGAAGCTATTAAGGCCAAGCTCGAGGAAGTAGGGGCAACGGTAGAAATCAAGTAAGGGCAGTCAAATTAAGGCACCAGGCAGGTGCCTTTTTTCTTTGAGGTAAGACAGGGTAAGACAGTAAGACAGCGGACGGTTCTCACAGTAAGACAGGGGACGGTTCTCTGTCTCGCTGTTGAGACAGAGAACCGTCCCCTGTCTTACCCCCTCCCCTGTCTTACCCCCCTGTCTTACCCTGAGGC
>DUVO01000165.1 GCA_012841005.1 Bacillota bacterium
GCTACACCGGGGGCATTCACCCTTTCCTCGGCCTGGGTACCCATAACCTGTCCAGCGCCGATAACATCCAGGATCTCCCCGCCCTTTTCCTTCATTTCCCTCTGGAACCGGGCAATCTCGGGCCGCATCTGCCAGTAGCCCAAAGTCAGGGCAATGACACCGGTAATTACCGTCAGGATCCCGGCCTTGTAGAGGATCAGCTCCACCGGTACTGCCGCAGCAGTAGCGGTCAGTTTAGGAGCCCCCTGGATGATCACATCACCGGCCAGGGCCATCCCCTGCCCGGCCAGGGCAATGGCCATAGCGGCCGCCAGGGGCGGTAAACCCGCCTGGATGGCGATGGGCGCCAGTAATGCCCCGACCAGGGGAATAGAGGGTGTCGGCCAGAAGAAAAGGGCAACCACCAGGGTCGTAAGGGCCAGCACCACATAACTTATGGTCGGTGATACCAGGAGCCCCTTGAGGGGCGAGATCATCATTTCATCGGCTCCCGTCTTACTCATAGCCTTTAACATTGCCACCATCAGCCCGATAATAAGAAAGATGCTGAAGAGTTCTACGGCCGCAGCCATACTGGCTTCAAAAACTGTTTGGACTGCCTTGACTATGCTCCCGTGATAAACCCAACCTATGAGAAAGGTAAAGATAATACAGGGTGTAACCACGTTGCGGCGCATAAGCATGGTCCCTATAACCACGACAACTCCGATCACATACAACCAGTGGGCAGTTGTCACATTATTCCCCTCCTTTTCCCAGTTTTATACCTACAGCCGCCGGTTTGTTTCCAGCTCACCTCCCCAAAAGGCACTTTCTAAAATTATATTATTCAGGACTGCAATTAGTTACTTTCCCCGCAAATTCGTCCCCGGGGAAAGGGTAAAAAAATGGTTCCCTTGTGCACAAAGGAACCGTGCCCTTTATTTGCATCACTCCAGGGGATGGATGAAGAGGCCGCTCAAGAGTTTGGGTTCAAACCAGGTGGATTTGGGAGGCAGCACCATATTCCGGTCAGCAATGTCCATGACATCGGTAATGGTGGTAGGGTAAAGGGAAAAGGCAACGGCCATTCCTGCCCTGACCCGGTCCTCCAATTCCTTCAGCCCCCTGCTGCCGCCGATAAAATCGATTCTGGCATCGGTGCGGGGGTCCTTAATGCCCAGGATGGGGCCCAGGATATTGTCCTGGAGCAGGGAGACATCTAAACTTGCCACTATATCCCGTCCTTTTAAGACCTCCTCCCGGACCCGGAGCACATACCATTTGCCCTCCAGGTACATGCCGAAGAGACCCCTTTTCTCCGGGCGGTATGGACCTTGCCCCCTCCAGTCCTCAAGGACAAACTTTTCTTTAACCCTCTCCTTAAACCGGACCGGGGTTAAACCGTTAAGATCCCGCACCACCCGGTTGTAATCCAGGATCTTCAGCTGGGTATGGGGAAAGAGTACCGCCGGGAAATAGTTATACTCTTCTTCCCCGGTGTAATCCGCGTCCTGCTCCCGGCGCCGGAGGGCTACCCTGGCCGCCGCGGCACAGCGGTGGTGGCCGTCGGCGATATAAAAACCCTTCACCGCGCCAAAGGCCGCGGCCAATTCCTCCTTGGCAATCCGGTCGTCCACCACCCACACCGTGTGGCCAATGCCACCAGGGCCAAGAAAATCGTACACCGGCGGGTGGTTTTGGGTCCACCGGGAAATGAGGACATCGATCTCCCCCCGGGCCCGGTAGGTGAGGAAAATTGGACCGGTATGGGCATTACAGGCCTCAATGTGCTGAACCCGGTCCTTTTCCTTATCGGGCCGGGTTTGTTCGTGTCTTTTTATAGTATTGTTGAGATAGTCGTCCACGGCCGTGCAGGCAACAAGCCCTACCTGATGGTGATCCCCCATGGTGAGGCGGTATATATAGAAGTTCTCCTCCCCATCCTGGGAAAAAACCCCATCGGCCAGCATCCGGTTCAGGTTCTCCCGGACTTTTTGGTAAACCCGGGGATCATGGACGTCGATGCTGGGCTCCAGGTCCACCTCGGCCCTGTCAACCCGGAGGAAGGAATAGGGATTTTGGGCTACAATTTCCCGGGCCTCCCGGCTGTCCACCACATCGTATGGCAAGGCTGCTACCCTGGCCGCCATCCCCGGTGCCGGTCTTACGGCTGCAAAGGGTTTGATAGTGGGCATATTTATTCCTACCTTTCTATTTGGAAGTTGGAAGTTGGAGGTTAGAAGCCGGTCTTATGGCTGCAAAGGGTTTGATAGTGGGCATATTTATTCCTACCTTTCTATTTGGAAGTTGGA
>DUVO01000088.1 GCA_012841005.1 Bacillota bacterium
AAAATCCGTCCGGAGCCGGGTCACCAATATTAAAGAGCATCTTAAAGATGATATCAGTATTGAAGAATTCAAGGGAGCTATCCGGGACGCGGTGGCTGAACTACAGGGAGATAACTTTGTCCAATATGAACTCACCAAAGAAGACCTCCAGGAAATAAAAGCCCTTATGGAGGAGCGTTACCTTTCCTGGGAATGGAACTACGGCCAGTCACCGCCCTTCAATATCCGGAACTGGAAACGATTTGCCGGCGGTAAGGTAGAAATATTACTGGAAGTGGAGAAGGGCCTTATAACCAATTGTAAAATCTATGGTGATTTTTTGGGCCTGGTATCCCTCTCCGATTTTGAGGAAGGGCTCCGGGGAATACGGTATGAAGAAGTGGCTATAAGGGATTACCTAAAGAAGCAGGACCTGCAGAAACTCTTCGGCAGTATTGGCAGAGAGGAACTGCTGTCCTGCCTCCTGGGGCGCTGAGGAAAATCAGGCCGTTTCCAGCCATTTATAGAAGAACTGGTCCAGATCCACATCGGTATAACGGGCACAGAGCCGGATAAAATCATCTATGGTGGCATGGCGGAAGCTGTATTCCGACACATACTGCTTTAAGATCTGGAAAAAGGGTTCCTCCCCCAGAATCTTTCTCAGTTCGACAAAGACCATACTGCCTTTCCCGTAAACCAACAGGCTGTATTCCAGATCAGAGGCAAATTCCCCCAGGGGCCGGCGAATAATGCCGCCGGCGGCCCCCTCTTGATAGAGTTCATAGAGGTCTACCGGTGAACCAGGTACTTTCCCCTGCCAGCCGGGCCGGCAAAACTCGTAAAATAGGTTGCTGCTGAAATCGGCCAGCCCTTCGTCAAGCCAGGGTTCCCGGATCTGATCATTGCCCACCAGACCGTACCACCACTGGTGGGCTGTTTCATGGACAACCACATATTCCAGCATTTTCTCCGCCCCCGGCCGGTAGAGCTCACTGCTGATAAAGACAAGATTGGGATACTCCATCCCCCCGGCAAAGAAACCACTGGCGGCAACACTGAACTGGTCATAGGGATAAGGACCAAAGACCTCCTGGAAAAAGGCCAGGGCGGCACAGGCAGCTTCCAGGGCCAGCCGGCCACCTTCCTCCTGGCCCCTAAGATAAAAGGACTGTACCGTTATTCCCTCCACTTCCCGGCGGGCCACCTGGTAGTTTTTACTCACCGTGAGGGCAAAATCCCGCACGGGACCTGTCTCAAAATAAAGTTCCTTCCGCCACCAGGGCAGCTTCCTCACCTCCCGGAGGTTCCCGGTGGCAGCCGCGCAAAAGCGGCGGGGCAGCCGCAGGGTTACCCGGTAAAGGGCCACATCGCTGTAGAAGGGATCACCTATCTCATAATAGGGATCAAGCCTCCAGGCCCCGTCTTCATAAACAGCCAGGATTGGATACCAGTTGCCCAGGCTGACAATACCCTTCCTGGTCCCGAAGCGTTCCCCCAGGGGAGGGACCTGTACTTGAAAGGTTAGGTCCAGGACCGTTTCTTTCCCGGGGGGAAGGGGCTCCGGCAGTTCGACCTTGAGCAGGGTACCCTCCTGCTTCCAGGGAACGGGCCCTTTATTCAACAGCACTTCTTCGATGACCAGGGAACCCTTTACCCGGCTACCCTCAGAAAAGAGGGGGGCATTAGGGTAAAGATGAAAGTATAATTCCGATAGAGATTCCCCTTCATTGTTGGTATACTTCAGGAAACAGGTACCTTCCAGGGTTCCCTCCTCGGGTTTTAGGACAAGGTCAAGCTGGTAGAGGGGATAGGTGTAATCGGCTAAAGGGGGAATTTCCGGCTCGGGAAAGATCACTTCCGGAACCCCGCCCCCTTGTAAATGCCACCCCAGCCAACCAAAGACAAAAAGCAAGGCCAAAACCGGGAGCAAAAACATCCACCGCCGCGACCGGAAAAAGCCCACCTTTTTCACCTCCCAAATTATTCCGCAGGTTTTCAAAAACTCCCCGTAAACTTCTGAAATTACCCACCTTGCACCTGAAGGGATGGGCTGGGTAATAGCGGCATAACACAGCCGGCCTGCATAATTATTACTGCAAGGTAAGAAACGGGGCATTTGCCTTTCACTACATATATAATACAAATCATATTATATAATACTAATCATCTTTACCGGCAGATATTACCCCTTTGGGATCCGCTCAACCTGCCAGGGACAGACCCCTCAGAAGCATATCCACCCTCCCATCTATTAAAAACGA
Organism: Bacillota bacterium; assembly: GCA_012841005.1. Classification (GTDB taxonomy): domain Bacteria; phylum Bacillota; class DTU030; order DTU030; family DTU030; genus DTU030. Next base: position 2,244 of record DUVO01000088.1, read on the forward strand.
AAGGGTTTGACCATGACCGGCCCCAGGTGGTTTAATAACACTCTACTTATTCGCCATAAAAGTAA
>DUVO01000102.1 GCA_012841005.1 Bacillota bacterium
AAAAAACCACCCAAAATCCCCCCCTTAACCCCGGACCTGGCAGCATCCATGCATCTGCCGGCCTACCCAAAAGTGCGGATCAATGCTATAATAAGTGAATGGTATTACGCTGCTTCCGAGAACACAAATCCGGCCCGGAACCGGGCCTGCACCGAAGGGAAGGAACAATAGTTGACCACGAGCAGAACCATCTTGCGCTACATAATTATTCTCGCGGGGTTGAACCTTTGCGGCCTGGGAACCTACTTTACCCTTTTGGCCGGCCTGGGCACAAATCCCTGGACGGTATTCCATGCCGGCCTTTCCCACTACCTGCCCCTGACCATAGGACAAGTCAGCCAGGTTTTGGGGATATTCATTATCATCCTAAGCTACCCCCTGGGCGTCAGGGCCCGGATTGGTACCTTTCTGAACATGTTCTTTTTCGGTTTTTTCTATGATGTCTGGGCGGAACTGGGCCTCTTCCCGGAGCCAACCTCCCTCCCCGCCCAGTTCCTCTATCTTCTGGCCGGGGTGGCAGTGCTGGGAGCCGGGCTTGGCCTTTACGTCAGCGTCGGCCTCGGGGCCGGCCCCCGGGATGGCCTTACCCTCGGCCTGCACCAGCGCCTGGGCTTAAGTATCCGTTTAGTCAGGAGTTGCATCGAACTGGCTGCCTTGTTTTGCGGTTATTTAATCGGGGGTCCGGTGGGCATTGGGACCCTGTTCTATGCCCTGGCCATTGGACCGGCCTTGCAGTACTCATTGCAACTCTGCAACCGCTATATTTCTCCCCTCTTTATGCCCGAACAAACGGAAACCATCTCCACCGGCGGCAGCACGATTTAATAAACCGGCCCCGATGGCTGCCGGCAGGGCAGCCTTGCGCCCAACCGGCCTATCCTTGTCCGGCCAAAACCGCCCTTTAGAATCCTGGTGTGGGTTCTGCAGGGGCGGTTTTTTCAGCTGTGGTGCTCCCCTTTATCCCCGCAGGTAGGGCTGCAGGCGCTGCCTGATGGCAGTTAACTTCTCCCGGTGGGTGCGGAATAAGTCCCGGGCGGCCGGGTTTTTTGTTTCCAGGGCAAAGGTCTCCAGCAGGGCTGCCCCTTTTTCCAGATTGGCCAGGATCTCTTCCTGCCGGGATATGGGTGGCACTTCGACCCCCTGGTCTTCCCGCAGATCCACATAGAGGAGGCCGGAGGTGTCAACCTGGGCCAGGACCACCTGGGAGATATCCCTTATGCCCCGCTTCTCCAATTCCCGCAGCAACCATTCCTCTGTGTAGGGGGAGGTAGCCAGGGTCCTCCGGAGGAGCTTGCCGTCGGAGATGAGGACCAGGGGAGCACCCTGCTTTAGAGGCTTAACCCCCAGATCCGATAGGGTTAGGGGCTGTTTGTCCCGCTTGCGGAGGACACTGAGCTGGCCGTTCTTTTCCATAACGGCAAACTCTACCTCGTTCAGGTTAAATATTCCCTGGATGCGAAGATGCATCTGCAGGTCTTCCAAATTCAGGAATTCCTTTTGCAAGTTTTCCTCCAAAATCTTCCCCCTCTTGATGACAATGGTGGGTCCGCTGTCCAGCGCTCTCCTGATGCCCTGGTATTTCAGATAATACCATCCCAGGAGTTGAGGTAGAAGACCCCACACCATAAGGCCGGCAAAGACCGACACAGTCCTGTTTTCCAGCTCCACCGAGAGGGAAGCAGCAATGGAGCCTATGGTGATCCCCACCACATAGTCAATAAAGGTGAACTGGGAGAGATGCTTGTTGCGCAAAAAGAGGATCAAAATAAAGAGGCTGGTAAAGGCAAAGAGGGATCTTAAGGCAACCAGGAGGACTTCCGGCATATTCCACACCCTTCCCTTATTCTCAACCCTAGAATTTGCCATTATTGTCTGGATAATGCAGGCAATGGGATTCCTGTGATCCCGGCTGCCTTTTTCAGCGCCCTCCTGGGGCGGGTATAAAATCATGCTGTCCACACCATTCTAGAAATAATATTCGAAACTTCATCCGGGAGTTGCTGACCTTGACTACCTACGGCAGAATGCTGAACCTGCTGGCAATTCTCAAGCATATCAAGGCTGATCTGAAAGCCCTGGCGGCGGCCAATACCCACGATCCGAAAGCCGATGCCCTCTTTCTCCAGTCTGCCCTGGAGATAAATACCATGCTCAAGGACCTGGAGCAGCGAAAAAGGGAAATCCTGCAAGAAGAACCCCAGTATTTTGCCGAAGAACTGACGGTCCAGCCCGGAACGGGAGGTACACATGATGCCCGGACAGCCCAGGAGTAGCCGGCGGCTCCTGTTGC
>DUVO01000333.1 GCA_012841005.1 Bacillota bacterium
GAGAAGGGTGACAGTCATGGAGATGGATGCTTTTCCCCTGGTCCTGATCATACTTGATGGTTGGGGATTGAACCAGGAAAGAAAAGGGAATGCCATTTATTGTGCCGCCACACCGAATATGGATAAATACTGGCGTGAATACCCGGCCACAATCCTGGGGGCCGCAGGGGAAAGTGTCGGTCTTCCCGCCGGGCAAATGGGTAACTCGGAGGTTGGCCATCTCAACCTGGGCGCCGGGAGGATAGTGTACCAGGATTTCACCCGCATCAGCAAAGATATTGCCGAAGGTCGTTTTTTCGAAAACCAAATTCTCCAGGCCGCCGTCGGTGCCGCCAGGGAGAAGCAAGGAGCCCTGCACTTGCTGGGGCTTCTTTCCGATGGAGGAGTACACAGCCATTTGGAACACCTCTATGCCTTGCTGGAGCTGGCCAAGGCCCAGGATTTACATAAGGTCTATATCCACGCTTTTTTAGATGGTCGTGATGTACCGCCCGACAATGCCAGGGAGTATATTACCGCCTTGGAGGAGAGGTTGGATTCCCTGGGGATGGGGGAGATAGCAACCATAATGGGGCGTTACTATGCCATGGACAGGGATAACCGCTGGGAACGGACGGAAATGGCCTATCGTGCCCTGGTATACGGGGAGGGGGAAAGGGCGGAATCGGCGGTAGAAGCCGTCGTGCAGAGCTATCGGAAAGGTGAGACCGATGAGTTTGTGCGTCCGACGGTAATTGTCGACAATAGTGGTCAACCCCGGGCTACCATCAAGGATGGCGATTCCATTATCTTTTATAATTTTCGTCCTGACCGGGCCCGGCAGTTGACCAGGGCCTTCGTGGACGAGGAGTTTACCGGTTTTTCCCGGGGCCCGGGTCATCCCCGGGTGCACTTTACCTGTATGACCCAGTATGATGAAACAATTCCCACCCCTGTTGCCTTTCCTCCTCAGGAACTCAAAAAGACCCTGGGTGAAGTAGTGGCCGAAAAGGGTCTAAAACAGCTTCGTATCGCGGAAACGGAAAAGTATGCCCATGTTACCTTTTTCTTCAGTGGGGGGGAAGAAACTCCCTTTGCCGGGGAAACCAGGCGCTTGATCCCCTCACCAAAGGTTGCCACCTATGACCTGCAGCCGGAAATGAGTGCCCGGGAGGTGACTGCCGCTGTTTTGGAAGAACTGGAGCGGGGGTATGCCCTGGTGGTTCTCAACTTTGCCAATCCCGATATGGTTGGCCACACCGGCTGCATGGAGGCAGCCGTCAGGGCGGTGGAAACTGTCGATGAATGTGTCGGCAGGGTGGTGGAGAAGGTAGGTGAATTGGGGGGGACAGTTCTGATCTCTGCCGACCATGGCAATGCCGAGCAGATGCTGGATCCGGTTACTGGTGGGGCCCATACTGCCCATACGACCAATCCCGTCCCGTTGATCCTGATTTCCCCTTTTAGAAGGGGAGTATCCCTGCGGGAGGGGGGAAAGCTGGCCGATGTGGCTCCGACGATCCTGGACTTACTGGGGATAGAACAGCCGCCGGAAATGACCGGGACATCACTGCTCCTTGGAAAAGATATTAAATAAAATGACGGTTTCTTTACCATAAACTAATACAAAATGGAGGCGGTAATATGAATGATACGACCATTGTCGATGTCCATGCCCGGGAGATCCTGGATTCCCGTGGGAACCCAACTGTTGAGGTAGAGGTTTACCTCGACGATAGCAGCAGTGGGCGGGCGGCTGTTCCTTCGGGGGCCTCGACGGGGGCAGCAGAGGCTGTGGAGTTAAGGGATGGGGAAAGGGAGCGTTATTTTGGGAAAGGAGTTCTCAAGGCCGTCAGCAATGTTCTCGATTTAATTGCCCCGGAGCTTACCGGGTACGATGCCCTTGACCAGGTTGCAGTAGACGAGCTGCTGATCCAGTTGGATGGTACAGAGAACAAGGGACGCCTGGGGGCCAATGCCATTCTCGGGGTTTCCATGGCTGTAGCCAAGGCCGCTGCCGCTTCCCTTGGACTTCCCCTCTACCGTTACCTCGGGGGGACCAAAGCCCGGGTTTTACCTGTGCCAATGATGAATATCCTCAACGGGGGCAAGCATGCCGATAACAATGTAGATCTGCAGGAGTTTATGGTTATGCCGGTGGGAGCCGATTCCTTTGCCGGTGCCCTGCAGATGGGTGCCGAGGTGTTCCATACCCTGAAAAGGGTTTTAAAGGCCAGGGGGTACAACACGGCTGTCGGTGATGAAGGAGGATTTGCCCCGGATCTCAGTTCTAATGAAGAGGCTTTGGAGGTTATTGTAACTGCCATTGAAGATGCAGGTTATAGGCCGGGGGAAGATGTTGCCATTGCCATTGACGCTGCCGCTACAGAGCTGTATAACAAGGGGAAGTATGTACTCAAGGCGGAAGGGGTCGAGTACACGGCGGGCGAGATGGTCCAGTATTATGCTGACCTCCTGGAAAAATATCCTATAATTTCCCTGGAAGATGGCCTTGCCGAGGACGACTGGACAGGGTGGCAGGAATTAACCCGGGTTCTGGGTAAGAAGATCCAGATCGTTGGTGATGATCTTTTTGTTACCAATACCAGCTTAATAGCGAAGGGCATTGCCAAGGGTGTGGCCAATTCAGTTTTGATTAAACTGAACCAGATTGGTACCATTACAGAAACCCTGGCGGCAATTGAAATGGCGGAGCGGGCCGGGTATACGGCGGTAATATCCCACCGTTCCGGAGAAACTGAGGATACCACCATTGCCGATTTGGTTGTTGCTACCAATGCCGGCCAGATCAAGACTGGTGCTCCATCCCGGACGGACCGGGTCGCAAAATACAATCAACTGTTGCGGATCGAAGAATCCCTGGCGGAAACAGGTCTCTTTAAGGGAAAGGGTGCTTTTTATAATCTGCGGTGATTTCCGGCAGAGAAACGGCAATATTCGTTGGAAACCCGGAAGCAAACCCCGGGGATTGAAAGGAGATATGAAACGGTGTGCAAGGGTGATTGTCACACCGTTTTTTCTTACGAAATTTTCCCATCTGCACCGGGCTCAAAGCACCTCATGTTGCCATTTCCTCTGCATTGTGTTACAATAGACCCGATTATAGCACAACTTATATTTATCAATTACGTAGGACAGATTATGGTTTTGATGGAGGTGATCAGGTGTCATTGGTATTAACTATAATCCACGTTTTGGTCGCTATTGGCCTTATCGTTTCAGTGATACTGCAATCGGGGAAAAGTGCCGGTCTTTCTGGGGCAATAGCAGGCGGAGCCGAGTCCTTCTTTGGAAGAAAAAAGGGCTTAGAGGAAAAATTAGAAAGGATTACAGTGATCCTGGCTGTAGTTTTCGTGGTAACGGCTCTTCTTTCGGTATTATTTTAAGGTTGCTCTTGCACCTTACTTCTCGGTGAGGTGCTTTGCTTTGAGGTTTATGCTTCCGGTTTCGTTTTTAGCTGGGAGGAGAATTCCTTTGGTAATAGGGAAGAAAGGTCTGTTGACTTTTGTTTTCTGTGTACTAAGGGATTAACCAGTTTGGAAATTTGTGCAAAAGGAAAGAGAAGGAGGAACAGGTAGGTGGAAATATATTTATATATGGTTCCCCTGGTGGGATTGCTTGCTTTGGCTTTTGTCGCTTTCGTGGCAGCGAAAATAAACAGAACCCCTCCCGGGACGGCCAAGATGACGGAAATAGCTGCTGCCATTCATGAAGGTGCCATGGCCTTTATAAGTCGTGAATACCGGACACTGCTTTTTTTTGTGCTCTTTGTTTTTATCGCCCTCAGTATCTTTGTTGATCTTCCTACGGCAATTTGTTTCTTGCTGGGGGCCTTTTGTTCTGCTCTGACTGGTTATATAGGAATGAATATGGCAACAAAGGCTAATGTCCGGACAGCAAATGCTGCCCGGTCCGGCCAGAACCAGGCCCTGGGGGTTGCCTTTGCCGGCGGTACGGTTATGGGAATGTCCGTTGTTGGATTGGGAGTATTGGGGCTGAGTGTGCTTTACATAATTTTTCAAGATCCGGATATCGTCAACGGTTTTGCCCTGGGTGCCAGTTCTATTGCCCTTTTTGCCCGGGTTGGGGGCGGGATCTATACCAAGGCTGCCGATGTCGGTGCCGATCTTGTCGGTAAGGTTGAAGCCGGTATTCCCGAAGATGATCCCCGTAACCCCGCCGTAATAGCCGATAATGTTGGTGATAACGTGGGTGATGTAGCCGGGATGGGGGCTGACCTCTTTGAGTCCTATGTTGGTTCAATTATTGCCGGGCTTTCTATCGGCATAGTCACCTTTGGGATGAACGGAGTTGTTTTGCCTTTTGCTCTTGCGGCAATTGGAATTCTGGCTACCATTATCGCCACCTTTTTCGTCCGGACCGGTGAAGGGGCCAATCCCCATACTGCCCTGCGCAACGGAACCTTTGCCAGCAGTATCATTGTGGCCGTTGCTTCCTTTTTCCTGTCCCGGAGTATCCTGGGGGATTTGGGAGCCTTTTTTGCCATAATTGCCGGCTTGGTTGCAGGAACTGCAGTGGGAATTATGACTGAATATTATACTTCCAGCGATTATAATCCAGTAAAGGGAATTGCCAGTGCCTCCCAGACGGGACCGGCAACAAATATCATCAGCGGGTTGGCGGTCGGTATGGCCAGTACGGCCCTGCCAATTCTGATTATTGCCGGGGCAATTTATGTCGCCTATTATTTCGCCCAGCTATACGGTATTGCCCTGGCAGCTATCGGTATGCTCTCGACAGCGGGGATGACCGTTGCCGTGGATGCATATGGACCTATTGCCGACAATGCCGGGGGGATTGCCGCGATGGCAGAATTGGACCCGGCGGTCAGGCAGATTACCGACAGGCTTGATGCTGTGGGTAATACGACTGCTGCCATAGGAAAGGGATTTGCCATCGGCTCTGCTGCTCTTACGGCCCTGGCTTTATTCTCTGCCTATGCTACAGCTGTAGGGCTGCAGGAGACGGGAATTAATATCCTGCAGGCTAATGTAATAGTAGGTATGTTCATTGGCGGAATACTGCCCTTCCTCTTTAGTGCCATTGCCATGCAGGCAGTCGGTAAGGCTGCTTTCCATATGATCGAGGAGGTACGCCGCCAGTTTAAGGAAATACCTGGACTGATGGAAGGGAAAGCCAAACCCGACTATGCCCGCTGTGTTGATATAAGCACAACAGCAGCCCTGCGGGAGATGGTTATTCCCGGGCTGTTGGCAGTGCTGGCCCCTGTTGCTACCGGGCTTTTCTTGGGGAAAGAGGCTTTGGGAGGATTGTTGGCCGGTTCCCTGCTAACCGGAGTGCTGCTGGCCATACTCATGGCCAATGCCGGTGGAGCCTGGGATAATGCCAAGAAATACATTGAAGATGGCAATTATGGGGGAAAGGGAACGGCAACCCATGCTGCTGCAGTTGTGGGGGATACTGTGGGTGACCCCTTCAAGGACACGGCTGGTCCTTCCCTCAATATTTTAATTAAACTCATGACCATAGTTGCTCTGGTTTTGGCTCCACTCTTTGTTTAGTAATAGGAGTATGTTTGAGGTTTTGGGTGTATTTGTTAGGGGCAGACTAAGTTTACAGACTTGGTCTACCCATTTTTTTGCCTGTTTCCAGGTTTGGTACTGCAAGTACGGATAAGGGGTGTCATCCCCTTTAGCCAAGGAGTAAGAAGGAGGTTCTATTACTTGATTGAACAGGAAGAAATTTTAATGTTTATGGAAAAAGAGGCGAATAAGCCGGTATCACTGGCGGAGATCGGGGAATATTTCGGAATTGCCGAAAAGAACTTGGATTCTCTGCGGGCAGTTCTGAAAAGTCTTGAGGACGAAGGGAAAATAGTGCGGATTCGGAAGGGGAAGTATGCCTTTCCTGAGCGCTTGAATATGCTGGTGGGCCGGCTGCAGGGTCATCCCCGCGGGTATGGATTTGTCCTGGTGGAAGGCGGCGATGATGTCTATATCCCGGCCAACAATATGCATGGAGCTATGCACAATGACCGGGTGCTGATCAGGATAAATAGTCCAGTCCTCGCTGGAAAAGCCCGGGAGGGGGAGGTTGTCCGGATCCTTGCCCGGGCAAATGAACAGGTAGTTGGCACCTATACCGGTACCAATCGCTATGGCTTTGTGGTCCCGGAAGAAAAAAGGATCTGGCAGGATATTTTCATTCCCGGAAGTGCCATCGGGGAAGCAAGAAGTGGAGATCTAGTTGTTGCCGCCATAACCAGGTGGCCCCAGGACAAGCGCAATCCGGAAGGGGAAATAGTAGAAGTTATTGGCCACAAGGGGGCCTCAGGTATTGATATCCTGGGTATAATAAAAAAATATCATCTTGAGGTCGGATTCCCGGAACCGGCGCTGCGGGAAGCCGGGGAGATTCCTGCTGTTGTTAAAGGGGAAGAAATAATTGGTCGTACTGACCTGCGGCAGCTGCAGACTGTAACCATAGATAGTGAGGACGCCCGGGACTTGGATGATGCCCTTTCTATAGAAAGAAAAGCCAATGGCAATTATTTATTGGGGGTGCACATTGCCGATGTTGGCCATTATGTATTGGAAAACAGTGAAATAGATAAAGAAGCCCGGAAACGGGGCTGTAGTGTCTACTTCCCCGACAGGGTTATACCGATGCTGCCACCCCGCTTATCCAACGGTATTTGCAGCCTTAATGAAGGCGAGGATCGCCTGGCCATGACGGTATTTATTGAAGTAGACCCCAGGGGGACTGTGGTATTCTATGAGATCAGGGAATCGGTAATCAAAGTTGCCAGGCGGTTAACTTATAGTACTGTCAGGGAGATAATAGCCGGCAACGAAGAAATACGGCGCCAGTACAGTGAACTGGTGCCTGACCTGGAGTTAATGGAGGAGCTGCGCCAGGTTTTAAAAGAGAGGCGCAGGAAACGGGGGAGTATTGATTTCAATTTCCGGGAGAAGAAGGTTAAACTTGACGCCTGGGGCCGGCCGGTAGAAATTGAGCTTAGAGAACGTAGTGTGGCTGACGAGATGGTGGAAGAATTTATGGTGCTGGCCAATGAAGTAATTGCCGAACATGTCTATTGGCTGAACCTTCCCTTTATTTACCGGGTACATGAAAAACCAAACCCAGATGACCTTACCTTCTTGCGGGAGTTTCTCCACAATCTGGGCTACTCTTTGCGGTCAGGGGGACGGATTGGGCCCAAAGACCTGCAGGGAATCCTTTCCTGTGCCCAGGGGAAACCGGAAGAACGGCTGGTCAGTGAAGTGGTATTGCGCTCTTTGAAAAGGGCCCGTTATTCTGCTGATTGTGTGGGACACTTTGGACTGGCCACCAAATTCTACACCCATTTTACCTCTCCCATTCGCCGCTATCCCGATCTTACAATTCACCGTATTATTAAGGCGATGCTCAGGGGTACCCTGGATGAGAAGCAGATGCAGAGGCTGGTCGATAAATTAACAAGCATAGCTGAGGAAGCATCCCAAAGGGAACGGATTTCCGAGGAAGCGGAACAAGAAACGGTAGATTTGAAAGTTGTTGAATATATGCAGGCCAAGGAAGGTCAGATTTTTGCCGGTGTAATAAGCGGGGTGATGCCCTTTGGCATTTTTGTCCAATTGCCCAATGGGGTAGAAGGGCTGGTGCATGTAAGCAATATGATCGATGATTATTATCATTATCTGGAGAAACACTTGGCCTTACAGGGGGAGCGGACGAAAAAACGGTACCGGATCGGGGATGAAGTCAGGGTTCAGCTAACCAAAGTCAATTTGGCCGATCGAACTATCGATTTTGAGCTGGTCGAGGACAGGGAACCTGCCACTGCCGGTGGGGATTGGGGTGGCAGCAGGCGGTCAGGCCGGCTGTGATTACTTGACTTTGCCCTGTTGGTAGGGTACAATATGGGTAAGCTGAAACCTATTTGCATGGGCATGATACTGAACCCTTCTTCTGCAGCAATTGCCGCAAGGAAGGGTTTACCTTACTGGAGTGGGTTTATATGAAGCCAAAGGCGATGGTGGATAAGGATAAACAGGGAGCGGTAATCAACAACCGCAAAGCCAGGCATGATTACCAGATTATAGAAACTATGGAAGCAGGTATCTCCCTCCAGGGTTCGGAAGTGAAATCCCTGCGGTTGGGCAAGGCCAACCTGCGGGATGGTTATGCCCGGGTTGATAAGGGCGAAGTATTCCTGTATAATGTGCATATTAGTCCCTATGATAAGGCGAGCTACTATAACCATGAAGCCAAACGCCCCCGGAAACTATTGCTCCATAAAAGGGAGATTAACCGGCTAATGGGGACTGTCAGGGAGAAGGGTTTTACCCTGGTCCCCCTCAAGATATACTTTACCCGCCGGGGGCTGGCCAAGGTGGAATTGGCCCTGGCCAGGGGGAAACAAAAATATGATAAGAGAGAGGCAATCGCCCGGAGGGACGCCCAGCGGGAAATGGCCCGGGCGGTGAAGGAGAAATATCGCTGAAGTCCCCTGCTCACAGCAGTTGAAACTAAATATGAAACTATAGCATCAGGGGCTTGAGTAATGCGAAAACAGCATTGGATGCTGGCAGAGTACGAAGGCGGTGAATAAGCAGCATTACGCAGTCTGAGCCCGTCAGGGCTTCCTCAAAACATGGGGGCGAGTCAGGTTCGACGGGGGTGGTATGGGTACGGGTGGCAGGTCGAGTTCCATGGCTCGTAAAACCATGGGCCTAATTTAAACGCAAACGATAACTACGCTCTAGCTGCCTAATTAGTGCAGCTACATCCGCCCGCACCTTGCCTGTGGGTACGGAACCGGGTGTCATTTTAGCAGGCTACCACACCTTCCTGGCCCGGTGAAGGGGTGGGAACTTTACGGGCTGGTTCCCGGAGCATCCAGCCGTCGGGAGGCTTCGGGAATGAAAACAAAAACTACGGCTAAGCCTGTAGAAGCTCGTACGTGTACACCTTCGGACGGGGGGTGCAACTCCCCCCCGCCTCCACCAAATGGAGAAAAACCCTCCCTTATCCGGGAGGGTTTTCGAATTCACCCCATAGTTTTACTTCTGTTTGCAGGGTAATACCCCGTTCTTTCCTGGCCTTTGCCTGGACCAGACGGATGAGGCTGTATACATCTTGGGCGGTGGCCTTTCCCAGGTTGACGATAAAGTTACCATGTTCCGGTGCAATCTGGGCATCGCCGATCCGGGTACCCTTAAGTCCCAATTCCTCAATTAATTTCCCGGCAGGAATTCCCGGCGGGTTGCGAAAGGTAGAACCGCAGCTGGGGAGTTGGGGGTGCAGGCGGCGTTTTTCCAGGGCCAGGGTAATAGATTTTTTAATGTCGATTTGCTCCCGGGGCACAACCCGCAGGTGGGCCTGGAGAATGACGTGTTTTTCTTCCTGGAAGATGCTGTAGCGGTAGGCAAAACCTAATTCAGAACCCGACAGGGTATTGAATTGGCCTTCGGCAGTAATGATGTCTACCGCCTCGATAAATTCGCCGATAAAAACCCGGTGGGCGCCGGCATTCATAACTACTGCACCGGCTACGGAGCCGGGTATGCCTGCCAGGACTTCGAATCCGCCCAGGTTGTGCTCTGCCAGTTTGTAGATCAGGGTGTTGAGGAGGAGGCCGCCTTGGACGGTTACCTGTTGCCCGGTAAGCTCCATCTGAGAAAAACGTTTACCAATATGGATTACCACTCCGGGCAGGCCCTTGTCACTGACCAGAATATTGGTTCCTTTACCCAGGATATAATAGGGAAGGCCACGGTCCCGGGCAAAAGCCAGGGCGTCTTTGAC
>DUVO01000218.1 GCA_012841005.1 Bacillota bacterium
AATATTCCTCCTATACGCCTATTTGGGTCCCTACATGCCGGGAATGCTTGCCCACAGGGGATATGACCTGAAACGGATAATCTATCAAACCTACTTGACCACGGAGGGGATTTTCGGTACGCCCCTGGCGGTTTCTTCGACCTATGTCTTTCTCTTTATCCTCTTTGGTGCCTTCCTGGACAAGACGGGTGTGGGGCGTTTTTTCATTGACCTGGCCTTTGCCCTGACGGGACACATGCGCGGGGGCCCCGCCAAGGCGGCAGTGGTGGCCAGCGGTTTAATGGGATCCATTTCCGGGAGTTCCGTCGCCAATACGGTTACCACTGGTGCCTTTACTATACCCCTCATGAAAAGGGTGGGCTACAAACCCCATTTTGCCGCGGCGGTGGAGGCGGCGGCCTCGACCGGGGGTCAGATCATGCCGCCGGTTATGGGGGCGGCGGCCTTTATTATGGCTGAGTTTACCGGGATTCCTTATCTTAAGATTATTATCTCTGCAGCCATACCGGCAGTACTCTATTATCTGGCCGTGGGGACCATGGTCCATTTTGAAGCCTGCAAAATGGGGCTAGAAGGGCTTTCCCGGAGTGAACTGCCCCGGGCCCGGGAGGTCATGGTAAAACTATACCTGCTCTTGCCCGTTGTCTTTATCATTTATTTTTTAGTGAGGGGTTTTACCCCTTTGAAGGCTGCCTTTTGGGGTATTGTTGGTACGGTTCTGATTGGCATCTTTGATCTCATTATTCAGTACCTGCTGCGGCACAGGGACCGGATCGACCTTTTGCAGTTTGTCAGGGATATGATCCAGGCCATGGCCGAGGGGGCCAGGGGCTCGGTGTCGGTTGCCATGGCCTGTGCAACGGCAGGGATCGTAGTGGGTGTGGTGACCCTTACAGGGCTGGGGCTGAAGGTGGCCACCTTAATTATCACCCTGGCCAGGGGAGAGCTGATCCTGACCCTGTTCTTTACCATGATTGCCTCAATTATTTTGGGCATGGGGCTGCCCACAACAGCCAAGTATATTGTCCTGGCCACCATGGCGGCACCGGCCTTAACTAAATTGGGTGTGCCGGTAATGGCGGCCCACCTCTTTATCCTGTACTTTGGCGTTATAGCTGATGTTACCCCACCGGTGGCCCTGGCAGCCTATGCCGGAGCGGGGATTGCCGGTGCAAATGCTATGCAGACGGGGGTTACTGCCCTGAAGTTGGCCCTGGGAGGTTTCTTGATACCCTATATCTTTGCCCTGTCCCCTGACTTGCTCCTTATAGAAACGACCGCTTCCAGTGCAATCCTTGCCGTTATCAGTGCTTGTATTGGTATCGTTGCCCTGGCTGCATCTGTTGAGAATTATCTCCTTACCTACTGCAAAATCTATGAGCGGATACTGCTCTTTGTGGCTGCCTTGACCTTGATTAATCCGGGGCTTTATACTGATGCCTTCGGTGTTGCCGTCCTCGGTGGAATTATGCTCCTGCAGCACCTGCGCCGGAAAAAGGAAGGGCAGGTTGGAGTCTCTGTATAATAACCAGGCTGGGTAAGATATGCTAGGGAATACCACTAAATCCTGTACCTGTTTCTCAGGTATGGGGTACTAAAAATTGGGAGACCGGCCGTTGATAATACGGTCGGTTTGTCTTTAACGGCGGCAGGGGGGAACATTGTATTTGCCCTGCCCCTGTGATATAATTTCATGTAGGATTTGTAAAAATATGCAGGCGGCGAAGTATTCGGTTACCTACTTTTGCCACAAAGAGGTGCGTATTTTGGTAAGGGCACAGCTACAGGGACAAGTACAGGGACAAGGCCAATTTCCCAAGTTAATATTGATTGCAATTATTTTCTTGTTTATAGTCAATACTGCTGTTATTGCCCTGGCTGTTGGTTTGCTGGATCTCCCCGGGGAACTGAGCACCCGTGAACAAGCCCGGCAGGGGGCCCTTTTTGTCTGTGATTATGCCCAGGATCAAGCGGAAAATGCCGGTGTGGCAGCTAATCCGGCTGTGCGGGAGGTTTTGGCCAGGTTTCGTTTCGAAGTTGAACAGGCCAGCCGGGCCGAGGAGATTGCCCAGCTTGTCTTAAAGTACGGGCGGGAAGCCCAGGATATTATCCTGCGGGAACAGGAGAACCAGCGCCGGGAACTGGCCCTTGCCCTGGTGCGGCAGGAGCCAAAGCTCCAGGGAATGATCGGGGAGGGTAATATCACTATTAATTGGCAAGAGGAAACGGGGATCGAAATTCAGGATCCCGCCAATTTGTTGTCCCCGGAGACAAGGGAAATGATCCGGCAGCATGAAGGTATAAAAGGGATTTCCCAGATGGTGGAGATCCAGGTTGTGGACGGAAAAGCCGAACTGATAACCCCTATATCTATGCTGGAACGGCTGAA
>DUVO01000113.1 GCA_012841005.1 Bacillota bacterium
GATCCCCACGACCCGGTCCGGCGTAACCTTCCGCTTGTTGATTATTTCCCAGATCTTATAAGCCGGTTCCTGCTCCCAGGTCGTAAACATATCATTAACACTGGCTTCCAATTTGCCAATTACTTGCCGAACGATTTTTTGCGCCAGTTCTGCTGGCGTTAAGCCCGCCGGCCGGGATATTTTTTCTAACGCCTGGCGGGAAAGGGAAAGATCGCCCAGCTTTCCTCCCCCCAGGAAGTTAACGGCATCGGTAGGGGTAGCTACCGGACCGCCGAAGCAGGCGGCCGGGGCCAAACGATCGGGTCCGACGGTAAGCCCGCCTTCTTCCCAGCGGACGGCACTATCCCCTCCCAGGGGGAGGGAACGCACGGCAAAGGAACGCACATGGGAATAGCGGCCGCCCATAAGCGCACCCCTGGAAGCGTGCAGGGGCTTCCCTTCCAAAATGAGGGCCAGGTCAGTAGTAGTGCCGCCTATATCTACCACCACGGAAGTCCGGCAATCCAGGGTCAGGCCTAAGGCGCCCATCACACTGGCCGCCGGGCCGGAAAAAACCGTTTCACAGGGATGTTGCAGGGAAACCGCCAGGGGCATAGTCCCCCCGTCCGCCTTGAGGATATCGACGGCAGCCGTAATACCCCTCTGGGTCAGGGCTTTCTGGATACCTGCAGCAAAGCCGGCCCAGGCTTTCTTGGTCACAGCAGTATAATAAGCAGTTACCGCCCGGCGCAGAAAATTAAGTTGTCCCGATACCTCAAACCCCCTAACTACTTCCATGTGGGGGTGCTCCTCCTGGAGGATTTCCGCCACCTGCCGCTCCTGGCTGCTATTCCTCTGGGAGAACTTTCCGACTACTGCTACCTTGCGTATCCCCGCGTCGGCAATTTCTTTGCCTACCCTTTTAACCTGGCCTATATCCAGGGGTTCGATGACGCGGCCGCGGAAATCCGTTGCCCCCCGGATAATATAGGCATCGGGGAAAAACTGAAGCCGGCGCAAGTTTAGGCCCGGGCCGGGTATCAATACCAGCGCCGCCTTATCCCCACCCCCGGTTGCCAGAAGATTGGTGACCAGCGTAGTGCTGAGCACTATCCGGGTAATTTCCTCGCCTTTCCTACCCTGCAGCAGGCCATCTAAAACATTTAAAATGGATTCCTGGAGGTTGTCATCTTTTGTCGGGCTCTTTACCGTCTTTAAAATCTTGCCCCCTTCATAAAGAACTCCATCGGTAAAAGTACCGCCGACATCGATTCCTAGCAGCATTTTTTCTCCCCTTTCCTATCTTGCGAAAGTTTCTGTTCTCTTTCTATAATTATCCTGCATTATCCTGTTAAACATTCTCCGCTGGAATATCTGCCAGCTTATGCGCCTGAGCCCAGCTCCCGGCTCATAGCCCGTAACCGCGGCAATCGACTAGCGCTACAAGGCCTGTACCCTGGTCAATCCCAATTTGGCAGCCAGCTCCAGTGCCTCCCGGTATTCCCGGGCAGTAATCCCGCGCCTGAGCACCGGGTGGCCGTGAGCCCGGTAATAAGGCCGGTACTGAGCCATGATATTTATATAAGTGTCCTTCGAGATTTCCCCGGCAATAAATTTTAATACCTTCCCGGTACCCGCCAGCCCGCCGGGCAAAACCAGGTGCCGCACCAGGAGGCCTCTGACGGCAACACCCTTCTGATCCAGCGCCAGGTCTCCCACCTGGCGGTGCATTTCCTTTACCGCGGCAAAATTTACTTCCGGGTAGTCGGGAGCCAGGGAAAGTTCAGCAGACGCCGTTCCTTCCCCGTACTTCATATCGGGCATGTAAATATCTACTACCCCCTCCAGCAAGCGGATTGTTTGCAGGGAGTCATAGCCGCCTGTGTTGCATACCAAAGGAATCTTGAGGCCCCTCCCGGCCGCCAGTTTTACCGCCGCCAGGATATTGGGCACTACATGGGTGGGGGAAACCAGATTCACATTATGGCAGCCCTGAGATTGTACCCGGAGCATCATCTCGCCGAGTTTCTCATCGGTAACCTCCCGGCCTTCGCCCAGGTGGGCCAGGGTGTAGTTCTGGCAGTAAAGGCACTTCAGGTTACAATAAGAAAAAAAGATAGTACCCGAGCCGCCGGTGCCCACCAGGGGCGGTTCCTCGCCAAAGTGGGGGCCGGCGCTCGCCACCACGGCCTTGTCCGCCGTCTTGCAAACCCCCAGGACGGCGGCGTCTTCCTGGAAACGCAAGGCCCGGCAATGCCTGGGACATAAGACACAGGGAGACGCCATCTCTCTCGCCCTTTTAAGCTTCTCTTCCCACTCCCTTTCGGTGAGGGAAAGATAGGCAGGAGGCCGGGGAGCAACGGTAAATGATTTCATCGGTTCTACAACCTCCTCTTACTTTGATATAATAACATACTCTTCTTTCTTGC
>DUVO01000015.1 GCA_012841005.1 Bacillota bacterium
CGGCACAAGTCGGAGGAACATCTCGCGAAGACCAGAATTCGTCAAGCTTGGTGAACCGCCGTATACCGAACGGTACGTACGGTGGTGTGAGAGGACGGGGGCTAGGCGCCCCCTCCTACTCGATTTTATGCCGGAGGTAAATATTATAAAATACCCTTCAATCTTTCGCTACAGCCGCGGAGGTTGGGGGGGCTGGGAAAAAAGTTCAGCGAGGTGCCGGGCCAATATAGAACTGATCCCCCGGGGAAGCCCGGTTTTTGAGGGTTCCGGCCGCCAGTTCCAGGACACTGCTCCCTCCCCGGACTAGGGGGCTTATTTGCCAGGGTTGCAGGTTGTGGATTATCTTGATTACCCTATTGTTTTCCTCCAAGAAGACCACATCGATGGGAAAGCGCATAAATAAGGTGTGAATACTATTGCAGGGCCGCAGCCAGAGGGCTTCCCCGGGAGGGAGGGAGGGGCGGAGCATCAGCCCCCGCAGGCGGGTGAAGAAGGAGTCGGCGATTACTACCCTTTGGGCTAGCAGAATATTCCGGGTTTGGTTATAGAGGACAGGCTGGTTGTGAAACATTTCCGGCACCTCCGGGGGAATAAATTTCATTTCTTACCGCCTAAGCAAAATCACACCAGGGGCACTGTCGAACGAGATACTATCCTTATTTCCGAAGCTAATTTGGAGTTAATTGGGATAGTTTTCTCCTGCTAAGAACCGGTATTGCTTGCCGCATCGCTGGGTATGTAGTTGTGAAGTGACCTCTGCTTAATCATTCGCTGGCGAGCATTATTTTCCTTTTAGATATTAAGGACCTGCTTATTACCGCAAATCAGGTTAAGGGTAATTTATTGCTTTTCTGTTGCGTCGTTATTTTGGTGAAATTCCTAAATATAGGTAGGTTGCCATTGACCATCCCTTTTGTTAATGATATCTTAGGGCAAAGAGGTTATTAAAAAATCAAAAAAGGGGTGACAAGGTGGCGGAAAAAATTGCTTTGGTAACCGATAGTACCAATGACCTGAATCCAGAGGTAATTGAGAAATACGGAATTCATATCCTGCCCCTGAAGGTGGTCTATGCCGACCGGCAGTATAATGACAGGGTTGATATTACCCCGGAAGAGGTTTATGCTACCTTGGATGAGGAAACCCCAAAAACTTCTGTGCCTACTCCCTTCGAAGCGCAGCAGATGCTGGGCAAGTTGCGGGAGGAAGGCTTTACCCACGTCCTGGCCGTCCATATTTCTTCGGGCTTGAGCGGAACGGCAGAGATGGTAAAGATGGTGAGCAAGGATTTTACGGATCTGGTAGTGGAGGTTATAGATTCCCGCTCCCTGTCCATGGGCTTAGGGTTTATTGTCCACCAGGCAGCCTGCTGGCTGGAAAAGAAAATGCCCTTTGCAGAGCTGGTGGAAAAAGCCAGGGGCTTGGTTGACCAGCTGAAGGTCTTTTTTGTGGTCGGTACCCTGGAGTATCTCCAGCGGGGTGGCCGGATCGGAAAGGTATCGGCAACTGTTGGGGAGTTTTTAAATGTGAAGCCAATCATTTCTATTAATTCTGAAGGTATCTATTATACCTACCGGAAGGTACGGGGACGCCGGCGCTCCATTGATGAATTGTTTAATATAGCCCGGGCATTTATTGAAAAGCAGAAATGCTGGGTGGCGGTTATGCATGGTGGAGCCCCGGAGGAAGTGGTTTATTTGCGAAATAAGGTTGCGGGACTGGCCAATGTGGAGAAGCTGGTTACAGGGCAGATCGGTCCCGTCATGGTGGTCCATGCCGGCCCGGGGCTGTTGGGAATTGCCGTCTGTCCTGCGCTGGACTAAATACGGGGGAAGATCAGGGGGCGGTTTAGCAACGGCCCCCTGATTGTATGTATAAAGCTTACAGGGAAAACCCTTTCTGAAGGAGAATACAATAAGTAACGGGATGAATTGCAGAAGAGAAGAATATTCCTGGGAAGAAAGGGAAATATGGGGGCAAAGCATGGTAGTAAAGGGCATTGGCATCGATCTCATCGAGGTAGAAAGAATCCGCCGGGCAGTTAACCGGCGCCCGGCGGGATTCCGGCGCCGGGTCTTTACCCCGGCCGAATGGGAATACTGCAACCGGGGTGGTAGTATTGATCATGCCGCCCTGGCAGCCCGTTTTGCTGCCAAAGAGGCGGTTTTTAAGGCCCTGGGGTGCGGCTGGCGCCAGATCCCCTGGCAGGAAGTAGAGATCCGGAAAGGCGCCCAGGGTGAACCTCTGGTACGGTTGGGGCCCCGGGCCCAGGCCCTGGCCCGGGAAAAGGGGATTGAAGAAATTCTTCTCAGTCTTTCCCATACCAGGGGACATGCTGTGGCCCAAGTCGTTGCCCAGGGGAAGGAGTGATACCATGCGGGTTGTAACGGCAGCCCAGATGAGGGAACGGGACCGGTGGACCATCGAAGAAGCGGGCCTACCGGGAATGGTACTGATGGAAAATGCCGGGCGGCAGGTGGCCGGCCTGGCCCGGCGCCTGCTGGCGGAGGGGGGAGGAAAAAAGGTCTGGATCTTTGCCGGCAAGGGCAATAATGGCGGCGATGGGCTGGTGGCAGCCCGCTATCTGGCCAAGGCCGGGGTGCAGGTGGAAATCTTTCTGCTGGCCAGGGAAAAGGAAGTTCGGGGAGACGCAGCTGCTAATTTGCAGATTTGCCGGAAGCTGGGCTTGCCCCTGGTGGAGGCTGTTTCCAGCCCTGACCTGACCGCCC
>DUVO01000069.1 GCA_012841005.1 Bacillota bacterium
GATCTGGGTTGCCAACCTGATCCGCTGGGCTTCGCCCCCGGAAAGGGTCCCGGCCGCCCGATCCAGGGTCAAATACTCAAGGCCAACATTAAGCAAAAAACGGAGCCGTTCCTTGATCTCCTTCAGAATCTGGCGGGCTATGGTATGTTCCCGTTCCCCCAGGTCCAGGTCTATAAAAAACTGGTAGGCATCCCGGACGGACAGGGCGGTTACCGCCGCAACATTGAGCCCGCCTACCAACACCGCCAGGGCTTCCGGCCGCAACCGTGCCCCCCGGCAGTAGGGACAGGGCCGGGCGCTCATATACCCCTCGATCTCCCTCTGGGCCCCCTCCGATTGGGATTCCTGCAGGCGGCGTTCCAGATTGGGTATGACACCTTCATAGACGGTATCGAAGATCCGGGTTTGCCCATACATATTTACATAGTGGACCCGTACCGGTTCCTTGCTCCCGTAGAGGACAATCCGAAGGGCTTCCTCACTGAGCTGGGAAACCGGCACTCCAGTACTGAAACCATACTTTTTCGCCACAGCCTCCAGGATTTGGGGGTAATAATTATGGGAACGGCTCCAGGGAGCTATAGCCCCTTCCGCCAGGGATTTGTTCCGGTCGGGGATCACCAACTCCGGATCCACTTCCATTCGGAACCCCAATCCGGTACAGTAGCTGCAAGCGCCGTAGGGGCTGTTAAAGGAAAAAAGCCTTGGACTCAGTTCCTCCAGGCTGAAGCCACAGTTGGTACAGGCCAAATTCTGGCTGAAGACCAGCTCCCTTTCCTCATCCACCAGTTGGACAACGGCAAGGCCCCCGGCCAGACCGAGGGCCAGCTCCAGGGAGTCGGCCAGGCGCTTGCGGATCCCCTCCCGGACGATAATCCGGTCCACGACCACCTCGATGGTGTGTTTTTTATTCTTCTCCAATTCAATGCCAGGATCCAATTCCCTGGTTTCTCCATCGATCCGCACCCGGACAAAACCCTGTTTGCGCAGGTCTGCCAGCACCTTCTTGTGTTCCCCCTTCCGGCCCCGGACAAGGGGAGACAGTACCTGAAACCTGGTCCCTTCCGGGAGGGCCAGTACCTGATCCACCATCTGATCGATGGTCTGGCGGCTGATGAGCTCACCACAGTTGGGACAGTGGGGCTGGCCCACCCGGGCGAAGAGAAGGCGGAGATAATCATAGATCTCCGTTACAGTACCCACCGTAGAGCGGGGGTTCTTGCTGGTCGTCTTCTGGTCGATGGAGACCGCCGGTGATAGGCCTTCAATATAATCAACATCGGGTTTATCCATCTGTCCCAAAAACTGCCGGGCATAGGCCGAAAGGGACTCCACGTACCGGCGCTGTCCCTCGGCATAGATGGTATCGAAGGCCAGGCTGCTCTTACCGCTGCCGCTGAGGCCGGTTATTACCACAAGTTTATCCCGGGGAATATCCACATCAATATTTTTGAGGTTGTGCTGGCGTGCGCCTTTGACGATAATTTTATCTTTGCTCATTCCTTCAGACCTCTCCCTATTACTGGGCCTGCTTTTTCAACTCAAAGAGCAGGTCCCGCAGTTCGGCCGCCCTTTCAAAGGCCAGGTCCCGGGCCGCCGCTTGCATATCCTTTTCCACCTTTTTAATCCAGCGTTGCAACTCCGTCCCCGACAGTTCACCGGCAGCCTTATCAGGTAGATACTCTTCCCTTTTTTCCGCGACCTTGGTGGCCTGGATTACAGCTCGCACCGCCTTCTTCACCGTTTCGGGGGTGATACCGTGCCGGCGGTTGTATTGTAGCTGCAGTTCCCGCCGCCGGTTGGTTTCCGAAATAGCCCTGGCCATAGAATCTGTAATAACATCGGCATACATGATGACCTGCCCTTCTACATTGCGGGCCGCCCGGCCGATGGTCTGGATCAGGGACCGTTCCGACCTCAGGAATCCTTCCTTATCGGCATCCAGAATGGCCACCAACCCTACCTCGGGTAGATCCAAACCTTCCCGTAACAGGTTAATACCGACCAACACGTCGAATTCACCCAGTCGCAGGTCGCGAATGATCTGCATCCGTTCCAGGGTATTGACTTCGGAATGAAGGTAGCGGACTTTAACCCCCATTTCCCGCAGGTAATCGGTCAGATCTTCGGCCATGCGCTTGGTCAGGGTGGTAACCAATACCCGCTGTTTCCTTTTCACCCGCCCCTGGATTTCTGCCAGGAGGTCATCGATCTGGCCCCTAATAGGCCGGACTTCCACTTCCGGGTCGACAAGGCCCGTGGGACGAACCACCTGTTCCACCACCTGCTGGCTTTGCTCTAGTTCATAGGGTCCCGGGGTAGCCGAAACAAAAATCACCTGGTTGATCTTCTCCTCGAATTCGGCAAAGACCAGGGGACGGTTGTCATAGGCGGAGGGTAAACGAAAACCGTGCTCTATCAGGCTGTCTTTCCGGGACTTGTCCCCGGCATACATGGCACCCAACTGGGGGATGGTCATATGGGACTCATCTATTATGACCAAAAAGTCGGGAGGGAAATAATCGAGCAGGGTATAAGGGGGTTCTCCCGGAGCCCTGCCCGTCAGGTGCCGGGAATAATTTTCAATACCCTTGCAGTATCCCATTTCCCGCATCATTTCAAGATCATAATTGGTCCGCTGGCGGAGGCGGTAAGCAGCTACGGTATTCCCGGCTGCCTCCAGTTGCTGTACCCGTTCCTCCAGTTCGGCCTCAATACTCCGAAAGGCTCTTTCCATGCCCTCCCGGGAGGTGACAAAGTGGGTAGCCGGATAGATGGCCACATGGTTCCGTTCCCCTATAATTTCCCCGGTGAGGACGTCTATTTCCAGGATCCGTTCAATCTCATCGCCGAAAAATTCGACCCTGATTACCCTTTCCCCGTAAGAGGAAGGAAATATCTCCACCACATCTCCCCGCACCCGAAACTTACCCCTGGTAAAGTTGATATCATTCCGCTGGTACTGGATGGAAACCAACTTCCGCAGGATTTCATCCCGGTCCTTCTCCATACCCTGGCGCAGGGACAGGACCTGTTCCCGGTATTCTGCCGGGGAACCCAAGCCGTAGATACAGGAAACACTGGCCACCACAATTACATCCCGCCGTTCAAAGAGGGCACTGGTGGCCGAATGGCGCAATTTATCTATCTCATCATTTATGGAGGCATCCTTTTCAATATAGGTATCGGTCTGTGGCATATAGGCCTCAGGTTGGTAATAATCATAATAGCTGACAAAGTACTCCACGGCATTGTGGGGAAAGAATTCCCGGAATTCGCTGCACAGCTGAGCCGCCAGGGTCTTATTATGGGCAATCACCAGTGTCGGCTTTTGCACTGCTTCAATGACCTTGGCCATGGTAAAGGTTTTTCCCGATCCGGTGACCCCAAGGAGTGTTTGCTTTTTCAGTCCTCGCCTGATGCCGTCACTCAATTCTTT
This sequence comes from Bacillota bacterium, assembly GCA_012841005.1. GTDB lineage: Bacteria > Bacillota > DTU030 > DTU030 > DTU030 > DTU030. The sequence continues at coordinate 3,440 of DUVO01000069.1, forward strand.
GATGGCCCGGGGCTGGTCGCCCTTGGGTTCATATTCAGAGACTACTTTGAAGGCGGGCACCGGCATCACCTCCTATGACTATCCCTCTGCTAGGTCCGTACCCGAAGCCACTTCCCCCGCCGGTAATAACGGTAGAGCAAGGTACCGCGGAAGTACCAATCGATTGCCGTCACAACCCACACAGCACCAAGGGGCAGGTGCCAGACAAAAATCACCAGGTAAGTTAGAGGCATCCGTACCAACCAAAATCCCAATGAGGTCACAAATAAAGGATAGCTGGTATCGCC
>DUVO01000172.1 GCA_012841005.1 Bacillota bacterium
GGTTCCCCTGCGCTTACGATAGAAGCCAGCCTCAGCTTAAAAGTAAGCTTGTCCTCCTGCAGGGTAGGTTCTTCTACTACAATTCCTGTGGCAAGGACCTCCTTCCCCTGGAAGCTGTCCAGGATGCTGGGGCGCTGCCAGAGAAGCTGGTACCGAAACCATCCCAACATTATTAGCAAAAGAAAAAGGAGCAGGCCAACCTCCCTTTTTCCCCTTACTCGCCCTATAACAAGCAGGAACAATAATGTACAGAGAACAAAGAGCATTATCGGATTTAAAGGGAGAAAACTGCCGAGAAAAATTCCTACCGCATAGGATATGGTAACGGCTGGAAGGGAAAGGAACATTTGGCCTCATCTCCACGGGAATTAACCTATTTCTTTTTTCTGCTCTCTTTGTGCTATTCCTTCTTTCCCCGAGGAGGTTCTCCCTGCAGGTGCTCTTTTCCCCTACCTCGCTTTTTTTTCAATTGCAAATCCCAGGCCTTGGCCCGTATGGCACCGGCACTGCGCCCAAAAATCTCAACTAACTCCTTCGTGGCCCTGGTCGGATATAACTGGCGCAAAAGATTGATTTCCTCCTCCGACCAACGCTTCGGCGCAGAACGGTTTATCTTAGTCAGACCCAAACGGGCTGCCTTGTTGCGAATACTAAAAACACTTCGTTTCAAAATTCGCGCCAATTCCTCTGTATCACTGCCGGGGTACATCCGCCTGAGGGTTTCAACTTCTTCCTCTTTCCAGTAACGTTCCCGTTTTAAGTTCAAACTATTGGCCTTATAAATAATAGCGGACAGTTTGCGCCCAAAAATCCGCTCCAATTCGGCACTATCTGCAGTGGGATAGAGTTCCCGCAGGAGTTTCTCCTCATCCGGGGTCCAGTGCGGCATTCCCATCCCCCCTTTAAGGCAAAGGCAATAACACAGCCATTACAAGTTTACTTTAGTTTATGGAAACAGAAAGGAAAAGGTTACTGCCTAAAAGGGCAAAAAAAAGGAACGCCTGCTCGGGCGCCCAATACACGAGCAATTGTTCCCTCTGTTTTTTTTACAGAGCCGCCAGTATCATCCTTGCATACTCCTTGGCCCCGGAAAGGGAATGATCCCGGTAATGACCACACTGGATCTCATTGGCCGCCGGGACATCAGTGGCGTCAAGAACCCGCTGAAGAGCCCATACCAGGGCTCCCTTGACCCTTTCCTCCTCCTGTTCCCCAAAGAGAATCAGGTAGAATCCGGTGCGGCAGCCCATGGGGGAAAGATCGATGACCCCCTCCAGTTCCTCCCTCAGGTAAACTGCCAGCAGGTGCTCCAGAGTATGAATGGCACCGGTGGGCAGGGCCCCGGCATTGGGCTGGAGAAAACGCAGGTCAAATTTCGTTACAACATCTCCCCGGGGGCCGACCAGCCGGTCTGCCTTCCGAACATAAGGGGCTTTCACCTTCCGGTGATCCAGCTGAAAGCTCTCAACAATGTCTGTCATATTTATCTACCTCCACTGCTTCCCTAATAGACCGCTTGCCGTTTCTCATTGCAGCTGGAAAAAGACCTGTTCTGCAAATTCCTGGGGAGTTAGCTCCCCCGATAATAGTTTCTCGAGACCCGGGGACAAGACCTTCTCCTTCCACTTCTGCTCTTGTTGCCACAGTACTAAATCCGAGGGCAGTGGCAAGAGGTAGTGTTGGCTCCGTAAGAGAAAGCGGGTGTTGGCGGGGGACAACTCCTTTTCCCCCATATCCGTCAGACCCCCCGGATTCTGGGCAGGCAGTGACCATAACCGGAAGGCTACAGCCTGCCCCTGTTTTTGGCTGAAATAACGGGCAAATTCCATGGCTGCCTTTACCTGATCGGCACCCTGAAACCGGCGCTGCCGGAAAACCCGCACCAGTGCCACTGTGGACTCTGAATATTCCCTGGCACCGATCCCGTGGGGAGACGGCAAAAACACCAGTTCAGGGTAGTGCCGGGCTTGGTAGACCCTTGCACCCGCCCCCCGTAAAACCCAGGTGTTTACCGGTCCTACCAGGGCCGTCTGTCCTGCCCAAAAATTTTCTAACCAGGAACGATCCTCCCCTCCTGCCTGCCATAATCCTTCTGAACAGAGAAGATGGGTAAAGGTCGCCGTTTCCGCCAGCACGGCACGGCCCTTATTCCCCTCTTCCCTTGCCCCTGCTATGGAACTCAGGCCGTTATTGTAGAGAAGGTTGGCAAATAGTTCTGTCTCTCCCGGTCCGGACGCAAATAGGATCCCTGCACCATCCTCCTCGGAAACTAATTGCCGGGCCAGGGTAAGAAACTCTTCCCAATTCCAACCCAGGGTTTGCACCTGGTTCACATCGAGGCCCGCTTTTTCCAGAACCTGGCGGTTGCCCGCCCAGAGCAAGGGGGAAAACCAGGCCGGCCAGCCCCAAAGATCACCCTCCCTTTCTAGGGCAGCCAGAACTCCCGGATAATACAAACTTTTTTCCTCTGGCCCCAGGAAATTAGTGATGGGTACCTGTAAACCCTGGTGATATACTAATCCCCGGGGGAAGGGCTCCGAGTAAACATCGGGGGGAGACCCTCTACGCAAGGCCTGGTCCAAAAGTTCTGTCCCCCCGGCAAAGGGCAATGGCCGGTAATTGATACTTATGTTGGGATACTCCCTTTCAAATTCGGCAATCAGTTGCTGGACAAAATCCTGGTAATTAGTACCATCTTCCCATACTATGGGGAGGGGATAATCCCAGAATTCCAGGGTATAAAGACGATTGGGATTTATTCGGACCTCCGGATCAACGTATGTTACCCGGGTAGCCTGAAACCAAACACAGAGTCCCACCAGAATAAGACAGAAAACCCCGATAATCCCCCTCTTCCGCCACACCATTAGCCCCTCCCCCCCTCACCCAGGCCCAATAAAAACAGGAGGTTCTGGTCTGCTATGCCGCTGGGCGGCAAACGATAGAAATACTGCAGTTCCCGCACAGCCCTCTCGGTAGCTTTCCCGTATACCCCATCGGCACGCCCTACATCCTGTCCCAATTCTCGCAGACGCCACTGGAGGGGAACCACACTCTGGCCCACATCGCCCGGTCCCAGCCGTGCAGGAATAGGAATTGTTCTTATCCGGGAGCCGATAATCGTTACCAGGGTGCCCGGTGTAACCCAATCAAAAAGTTCAATAACATCATGGTTATACATCCTGATACAGCCGCTGCTGACTTCCCAACCGATTGAGGCAGGATTATCGGTCCCATGAATGCCGTAACTTCCGAAGAGACAACTAAGACCCATCCAGCGGGCACCAAAAGGCCCTTCCCAGACACTGCTCATGCTGTTTATCTGCCATTCACCCAGGGGGGTCGGTGTTGTCCACTTCCCCACCGCTACGGGGTAAATCTTGTAGGGTTCACCATCTGCATACACAATCAAAATGAGGGCATCTGTATCAACAA
>DUVO01000040.1 GCA_012841005.1 Bacillota bacterium
ACCAGTTTCCGCTGGCTTCCTTCAGATTCTGCGTCGCCGCAGACACCCTTGCCTTAAGCTAACGGCTACTGCTACCTTCACCGCTCGGGACTTTCACCCTAGAGACAGCGCCCATGCCGGGCGCACTAAAAAATGCGGTTCAGATCAATTATTGCTGAACCGCATTTTTTACTGAAAAGAAAAACATAAGATCCCGATTGTCTCCACTCCAATCGAAAAAAATGCCGAATCTCCGGGTTTGGCTAACCTGCTGCCTTTGTTTGCATTCTTTTGTGACAATTATAATTTTTTTGTTTTTGCGGCAGGATAATTTCCTCCTTTGGCGAATAAATGGTTTTGATGTTGGTCTTTTGTTGTCCCCTTTACTACTCATCACTGATGAGCAAGGAGGTGTTAACGACAACCATATTCAAACCGGATTAATCTGTTATAGAAATCTTACAAGCCTGAAATGAAAAGGAGGTTTGTCACCATGAGCGACCAGGAAAAAATCGTCACTACCGAAGGACGTGTACCAGCTAGAATTGAGTATGTTGGTATGACCCTTCTGGGCCTGGCCCTTGTTATCCTGTTTGTCAAACCTGATATTATTGGCGGTGCCTTTGACGCAATGCTGCAAAAGGCTATCGGACCGGTCGTAAACGTTTATCTTACAGGCACCCTTGGTACTGCGGTTATATTGAGCGTTATGACCGGTCGTATCCTGGAACGTCTTGGTTTTACCGATGCTTTGTGCCGTCTTTTTACTCCCATAGCAAGGGCAATGAGAATTACACCCTTGATCATTGTTCCCGCAGTTTATAATATACTGGGGGACATAAATGCCTCGGGTAGAATCACAGCACCCTCTTTGAAAAAAGCTGGCGCAACCAGGGATGAACAAAAAATTGCCATCGCCACCATGTGCCAATCTCAACAATCATTTTCTACCTTTATGCTGGGTTTGGTTGCCTTCGCTACGGGAGGAATCTGGGCATTTCCCATCGTGGTAATCGGCGTCCTGCTTCCCGTTATTGTTGTCCCCCTTCTGCTCAGCAAGACCATCTACAGGGACGTTATGTTTAAGGATATCAGTGATATGCCCCGCTTTACACCAACCACCCCCGTCATGCCCACCATCTTCAACGGTGCCCGGGAAGGAGCCGAGTTAATGTTCCTGTTATTGATCCCTGCAGTTGTAGTCGTGTTTGCCATCATTGGTCTATTGGAATTTATAGGAGTTTGGGCCCCTATTGAATCGAGCTTAACCACTTTCCTAACCACCTTATCTATTGACCCCGCCACCGGTATGCAATCCATCCTGGTGTCACCAACCCTGGCCATGAATACCCTCATAGAAACCGTTGGAACAATGCCAACCCGTTTCGCCATTGGCTCCTTCATCCTCGCCTCATCTGGTTTGCCCCTTCAGATTCCCTTTGCCCAGATCCCTGCAGTATGGGCCCAAAGCTCCGATCTTACTGCTACTGAAGCAATGCAGGCCGCTATTGTAGGAATGGTAATTCGTGTCTTCACCGCCTTTGCCCTGGCCTGGGCCCTGATTCCGATTGTCTGATGTTATTTAAAGCCCGATTTTGTGTAAAGATTTAGCAAAGCCCGCCCCGATAAGAGCGGGCTTTTCCCCTGTAGAGGAGAACCTTAAAGTCACTGGGGAACCCGGTGGATAATTAGTATTCCAATAAAAAATCACGACCCCTCACCTGGAGAATATACTGTAACAGGAAATATCCTTGAAAGGAATGTTCTGTATGCAATTTTATTACGGAAATAAAATGGTACACCGGGTTTTGGATGAAGCAGAATTTTGGAAACAGCAGGAAGCAGAGCATACGGTAGTAATACGAGAAGTGGTACCCAATCTAGAACAAAGATTTGTCCGCCAGCTGGAACAATTTGAACTGGCTTTTCAGCAAACGAAAGGTCGGGTTGTCAGATATATTGAAACCTTAATCCGCTCCCGCGGTTGCATTCCTCCTCACCTGGAGCATCAAATTCTCCAGTTAGTTGACTTCGCCCTGAGAGAAAGCCAGCAGTTCATCATACTTTTTAACCAAATACTCGCAGAAAGTGAAGCCGTACGCAACAATCTAACGGCCCAGGTGGTTATCAATCATATCCGCCGGGAATCGGAATACTTTATTGGCATCGCCCAAACTATTTTGTGTGCAAGATGAGTCAGGAGGAAGTCCTGACTCATCTGTTAGGTCATTGTCCCCTTTATTTTTTTCTTGTCCATTGCCCTCGCCTGTTTTTTGCAAGACCAATTTCCCTGTTTGTGCAAAGTGGTTTTTGCAGCGCCCCCGACAGGGAATTTTACGCGTTGTAACCTTTCATCAGTGAATCCTTAATCCGGTAACTTTGGCCTTCAAAAA